>JAAYIZ010000250.1 GCA_012523215.1 Thermovirga sp. | reverse complement strand
TGGCCATCCTGATGGCGCGATCCTTCCTGGTGGTGAGCAGCTTGATGACGGGCGGCTGGATCAGCGGCACCAGGGACATGTAGCTGTAGGCGGCCACCGCAACAGCTCCCAGGATCTGTGGGGCCAGTTTCATCGTCGTGTAGATAGCGGTCGGCCCGTCAGCTCCACCGATAATCCCGATGGAGGCCGCCTCGGGGACCGAGAAACCTATCATCATGGCCCCGAAGAGTGCCACAAAAACCCCTAGCTGCGCGGCGGCCCCCAGGAGGAAGGTCAGGGGGTTCGCCAGGAGGGGCGAGAAATCAGTCAGGGCTCCTATGCCCATGAAGATGATCACGGGGTAGATCTCGTGTTCCGTCCCGTAGAACAGGTAGCGCAGGAAACCGCCTTGATCCATGATCCCGGAGAGTGGCAGGTTGACCAAGAGACAACCCGTCGCAATGGGGACCAGGAGAAGGGGCTCGAACCCCTTGCCAATGGCCAGGTAGAGCAGGACGCAGGCCACCACGAGCATTATCACGTTTCCAGTGGTCAGCCCCATGAATCCCGATTGTTCCAGGATCTCGGCGAGGGCCTTAAAAACAAGTCCCATATTTAACCTCTCCTTCGAGGACTATCAAGTCCTAGCCAATCACGAGGAACACGTCACCGGTGTTCACCGGGGATCCGTCCGATACCCTGATCTCCTTCACAGTCCCGGCCGAAGGGGCCTGGATCTCGTTTTCCATCTTCATCGCTTCGAGTACGAGCAGAAGATCTCCGGCGTTGACGGCCGCTCCCACGCTGGTGAGAACTCTCAGTACCTTGCCAGGCATGGGGGCGACCACGGGGGTGTCACCGGCGGCCGCCGGAGCAGGCGCGGGAGCGGGGACGGCGGCAGGTGCTGGTGCCGGCGTAGGATTCGGGGCAGCCGCGGGGGCGGGTGCCGGGGCTGGAGCGGGCGCCGACGCCGAGGAGCCGATATCCTCCACTTCTACCTCGTAGGAGATTCCGTTAACGGTGATCCTGTATTTTTTGGCCATAGCTTGGGTTTTCCTCCTTTATTTTTTCGAAAATAAGAACCCTTCTTTTTGTAGCTGATCTTATTCCTGTTCGGGCGTTAATCGTAAGGGCCGTAAATCGTGAATCGTAAAGCCAAAGCAACGGCGAAAAGCGGAAACCGTGAAGCCAAGGCAAAGGCGAAAGGCATAAATCGAGAGAGCAAAACAATCAGCCGCGAATTTGACCTTTCAGTTTACGGTCCACCTTTTAGGGCTAACGTTTCCACCCTTATCGTTTTACAGGATTATTCAAACCCCTCCAGGAGGTCCATTCTTCCCGCCATCTTCCAGGCGGTAGGCTTGCCGCGACCGGCCACCTCCAGGGGTCTCACCGACAGGGCCTTCCCGCCGCCGGAAACCGCCAGGGCGGCCGCTATGACCGCGGCGACGATGTTCTTGTCGGTACCCGGAGGCGCCGCGGATACGGGTGGAGTTGGCGAAGCCGGTGTTGATTTTTGCTCGGGCCCCGCCGGTTTGGCGGGCTTGCGCTCCGAAAACGCGGCGAGGTAGCGGATCGCTATTATCGTGAACGTAAGGGCCATCAGCACGATGAAAACCGTCGAAAAGGCGATCAAGGCGAGCGCAATGGGACCTCCTATTCCATGGGAGAATTGCTCGGCAATGCGAGAGATTTCCATATCCACTACCTCCTAGTGCGGCATAACGCCGTGCTTGCGTTTCGGCCGTTGCAGGCGCTTGCCCTCGCACTGAACAAGGGCCCTGTAGATCTCACCGCGTGTCTCCTCGGGGAGGATCACCGCGTCCACGAAGCCCCTCTTAGCCGCCTGGTAGGGCGTGGCGAAGGCATCCCTGTACTCCTCGATCTTCTGCGTCCTGAGGGCCTGGGGATCGGGAGCGCTTTCGATCTCTCTCCTGAAGATTATGTTGGCGGCGCCTTCAGCGCCCATGACCGCTATCTCCGCCTGGGGCCAGGCGAGAACCACATCGGCGCCGAGGTCCTTGCTGCACATTCCCAGGTAGGCCCCGCCGTAAGCCTTGCGAAGGACCACCGTAATAAGG
>JAAYIZ010000249.1 GCA_012523215.1 Thermovirga sp. | reverse complement strand
GATTCTCCAGGTCCACCACCGGGATGACGTGGAGGTCGTAACGGGACATAACCTGCGCCACTTTCTCCTGGTCTGTCAGGGTCGTTACGAATACCGGGTTGTCGTCCATCAGGTCCGAAACGAGCGTTTCCGGCTGCGCCAGGATAATGTCCTCGAGGTCCACTACACCCCTGAGGCGGCGCTCCCCGTCCATGACGAAACAGGTATATATGGTCTCTTTGCTCCGAGCTACTCTCCGGATGTGCTGCAGGGCGACCGTCGCCGTCATCGAGGACTTCAGCCCGATGTACTCCGCGGTCATTATTCTCCCCGCCGAGTCTTCCGGGTAGTTCAAAAGGTGATTCGCTATCTTCCTTTCCTCGGGCGAGAGGTGCTGCATCAATTTCTCCACCGTCTTGGCCGGCAGTTCGTCCAGCAGGGCGGTACGGTCGTCGTCGGACATCTCCTCGATGATTTCGGCCGCTTCCTTGGTGGTGAAGCAGTCGAGGAGTTCCTCCCTCTCCGTTCCCTCCATGTGTTCAAAAACATCGATCGCGAGATCCTTTGAAAGAAGACGGAATATGAGCACTCTCTTCGCCTGGGGTGCCTCCACGAGGATCTCCCCTATGTCGGCGGGTTCCATGGTGGATAGAGTCTCCTTGACCTCGGTGAACCTGTGTTCCAACATGAGGCTCTCTATCTGGTTGTAAAAACGGTCCAGTCTCTCTTTCATGGTCCAAGCACCCCCGATCGACACGGCCGCGCCAGAAGCCCGCCAATCCTGCCACCAAGCATGGACATATCATGCTGCACGGGCATGGCTCTGCATGTCTGTTCATTCCTATTCGAGGGTGAATTGCGGCGGCGGAAAGGTCTTTTTTGCCGGGAGGGAAGATCAAAACCAAGTGCGGCTTCCTAGTTTATCCCGGCCATCACCCTCTTTTTCATGGTCCCGTCACGGTGGAACCCCGTACTATGGCACTCTTCCATTTCCATCTCCCTCGATAACACCAGATGCTGCATACCCTTTTATGGTATACCACCAGGGCCGCAAGGTCAATAAAAATGGCGGGGCGCCTAGGCACCCCGCCTCTTTACAACATGCTGAAAAATCCGATCAGATACCCAGGGAAAGACGGGTTATCGAAAGGCTCCTGCCCGACGCTTCATCGATCTCTATGACAACCGCGTTCATTCTCAGGTCGCTTTTGCAGACCTCGAACCTAGTGGGCATGCCGGTCAGAAAACGATGGATGATGGCTTCCTTGTCCATTCCGATAACTCCTCCATGCCCGCCGGTCATTCCTACATCGGAAATATAGGCTGTACCACCATCCAGGATATGCTCATCGGCGGTCTGAACGTGGGTATGGGTGCCAAGGACGGCCGAAACCCTTCCATCAAGATAGAGCGACATAGCCCGTTTTTCCGAAGTCGCTTCGGCATGAATATCCACCAGCACCGACAATCCTTCCAAAAGCGGGAGTTCTTCGTCGGCCCTTCGGAAAGGACAGTCGATGGGTTGCATGAAGACCCTCCCCTGAAGATTAAGAATTCCCAATTTGAGACCCTTTTTTTCGATCACCGTCGAACCGGTTCCCGGTGTCGACGGCGGGTAGTTTGCAGGCCTGACCAACCGTTTCTCCGCCTCCAGGAGAGGCAGAGCCTCCCTATTATCCCAGATATGGTTGCCGCTTGTCATGGCGTCCAGGCCCTGTCGGAAAAGCTCTTCCATGACTTTCTCGGTCAACCCAAACCCCCCGGCCGCGTTCTCCACGTTGGCCACAATGAAATCGAAGGGTCCCCATTCAGCCCTTACCCGGGGGAGCAAACCCGCCAAGGTTTTTCTACCCGGATTACCGACGATATCTCCTACGAAAAGAACCTTCAACGCTTTCACCTACTTGGCGTATTCCACCGAGCGAGTCTCCTTTATCACGGTCACCTTTATCTGTCCGGGATACTTCATCTCGCTCTCAATCTTCCTGGCAATATCATAGG
Source organism: Thermovirga sp. (assembly GCA_012523215.1). Taxonomy (NCBI): domain Bacteria; kingdom Thermotogati; phylum Synergistota; class Synergistia; order Synergistales; family Thermovirgaceae; genus Thermovirga; species Thermovirga sp. The sequence goes on along the minus strand of JAAYIZ010000249.1, from coordinate 1,452 downwards.
CAAGTTTATGAATGGATCCATCATCGAGACTGTTTGGCGCGACCATGACTCTGACTTCGCGTCCTGCCTGAATGGCATAGGCCTTGGTTACGCTCTTGAAGGTCTTCGCGAGGGTTTCAAGCGTTTCGAGTCTCTTTATATAGGACTCGAGGCTCTCTCTCCTGGCCCCCGGCCTGGAAGCACTGACGGCGTCGGCCGCCGATACGATCACATCGTAAACGGAGGTCATCTCCTGATCTTCATGGTGAGCCGCAACAGCGTTGACCACCTCGGGGGTTTCGCCGAACCTCTTGGCCAAGTCGCGGCCGATGAGCGCGTGGGGTCCCTCGACCTGGTGGTCGACGGCCTTGCCTATATCATGTAGAAGGCCCGCCCTCCTGGCGACATGTTCATCGATACCCAGTTCGGCGGCCATGATCCCTGAAAGATGAGAAACCTCAAGGCTATGGGAAAGCGCATTCTGCCCGTAACTGGACCTGAACCTCAGTTGACCGACCAGCTTGATCAGTTCCGGATGCATGGACTTGATCCCCGTTTCAAGAAGGGCCTCTTCACCGGCCTCGAGGATTTTTTCCTCCACGTCCCGCTGCGCCTTTTCCACGATCTCCTCGATCCTCGCCGGGTGGATCCTTCCATCGAGCACGAGTCTCTCCAGCGAGAGGCGTGCCACCTCTCTCCTGACGGGGTCAAAACTGCTCAACGTCACTGCTTCCGGCGTATCGTCCACGATGAGATCGACCCCGGTGTAGGTCTCAAAGGCTCGGATGTTTCGCCCTTCTCTTCCGATAATGCGCCCTTTCATCTCATCCGATGGCAATGTAACAACACTGACGGACATTTCCGAGGTATGATCCACGGCGCAACGCTGGATGGCGCTTACTACTATCTCTCTCGATTTGCGTTCGGACTCCCTTCTCGCCTTTTCCTCCAGATCTTTTAGCCTGAGTCCGATCAGGTGTCCTGCTTCTTCTTCCACTTCCTTCAGCAGGAAATCCTTGGCTTCTTCCCTGGACATGCAGGCGATCTCCTCAAGGCGTTCCATCTGTTTCTTCCGGACGGACTCAACCTCTTCGAGGCGGACTGACATTTCCTCCTGCCTCTTGCGGTAATCCTCCTCCCTCTGGAGTATGGACTCCATCCTGGAATCGAGGTTCTCTTCCTTCTGTTCGAGTCTTCGTTCCGCGCGCTGCTGCTCGGCGCGCCTTTCCTTGATCTCGCGTTCCGCTTCCTGTCGGAGGCGATGGATCTCCTCTCTGGCCTCCGTTAACATCTCCCTTTTTCGCCTATCGGATTCCTGAAAAGCGTCCTTCAAAAGTTGATCGGACTGCTCCCGGGTTCCCTTGAGTTTCCTGTCGCTCAAAACTTTGTACAGGAAGAAGCCGATCGAAATGCCGACGGCGAAAGCTGCTGCTAGAATTACAGGCAACATTCGTACATCACTCCTTATTCCAT
>JAAYIZ010000248.1 GCA_012523215.1 Thermovirga sp. | reverse complement strand
GAACTGGAGGGTGCCAGGATGCTTCTCGCCGAAGCGGCCAGGATAGTCCTGGCCAACGCCCTCTCCCTGCTGGGGATAAGCGCTCCGGAGCAGATGTAGGAATGATCCGCCTGCGCTGGGTGGCCCTGATTACGGCGGGCCTCTGCTTCCTGGCGATCGTCGGAACGGCCTACATACTGGAACTCAGGAAGATTGGAAGGCTGGGATCCATCGTGGATCAAAGGATGGACCGCCTGGTCGCCGTTACAAGGGATGTCCAGGTCCTGAAGGAGAAGATCCTCTTTTACAGGACGCCCGAGGGCGTGGCCCGGCTTGCCAGGGAACAGTTCAACCTGACCCTTCCCGGGGAGCGGATCTTCCGGGTCGAGGTGGTATCAGGGGACCTGTTGCTCGAAGATCGCCCCTAGCGTATAATGTTCTGCCGTATGTCCCTGTCTCCCCCGGAGGGGGGAGACCTCAGGCCAAAGGGAGGAGGTGTAGGATGTGCGACCATATGAAATGGTCACGATCTTCCAGGCCGACCTCGAGGAACATGAGTCGGCGGTGGAGGAGATCGAGGGGATCGTGCGCAACCTGGGAGGAGAGATTGTAAAGACCAGTTCCTGGGGGAAAAGGCGTTTCGCCTATCCCATCCAGAAACAGACCGAGGGCTTCTACGCGGTCCTTTCCTTTACGCTCGAACCATCCGAGGTCAGCGAACTGGAGCGGTTGCTGAAACTCAGGACCCAGGTATTAAGGCACTTGGTGATAGCTCTGGACGAAACCTAGGGAGGGATCTCGATGGCAAGAGGCTTCAACAAGGCTATTCTGATGGGAAACTTGGCGAGAGACCCCGAGGTGCGCTACACCACTTCCAAGCAGGCCGTAGCGAAGTTGACCGTGGCCGTTAACAGGCAGTGGAAGAACAGGGACGGTGAGATCCAGGACCAGGCGGACTTTATCCCCGTGGTGGTTTGGGGATCCCAGGCCGAGAATTGCGAGAGATTCCTCCGCAAAGGAAGCCCTGTCCTTGTCGAGGGAAGGATCCAGGTTCGCAGTTACGAGGCGGCAACAGGAGAAAGACGGTGGGTAACGGAAGTCGTGGCCCAGGGCGTCACGTTCCTGGGATCCCGGAGAGACAGCGGAGAGGCATACCCCTCCGAAGGCGACCAGTCATCCCCGTCGAGGGGCGGCAGCTTGAGGGAAAAGGGTTTCGACGATGATTTCGTAAGGGATATCTCCGAACTGGATGACGTCAAGGACGAAGGGGAGGACGCGGATATCCCCTTCTGATGATTTTTTCAGGCCAACTGAAGGAAAGGAGGTAAGTGATGGCCTTTTCACCAAGAAACGGCGGCGGGAAGAGAAGCAAGAGAAGGAAACCCAAGATTTGCATGTTCTGCCTGGAAAAAGTTGGCCACATCGATTACAAGGATGTGGAAAAACTGAGAAAATATATAAGTGAGCGCGGCAAGATCGTTCCCAGGAGGGTGACGGGAAACTGCGCCAAGCACCAGAGGCAACTCACGGAAGCGATCAAAAGAGTGCGCTACCTCGCGCT
>JAAYIZ010000247.1 GCA_012523215.1 Thermovirga sp. | reverse complement strand
GTGAACCTCCAGGCCTCGATCTACAGTTATTCCGTCAACAAGGGACTCTTCGCGGGACTCTCGCTCAGCGGGGCCCTGGTCACCACCGACCATGACACCAACGCCTCTTACTGGGGATCTTCGCTCAACTCGAAGGAGATCCTCCAGAAGAAGGCTTCGGCGGCGGGGATTCAACCACTGGTTTCGGCCCTGAATGAACTGATAAAAAAATCGGGCCAATAGGGCACTTCCCGGATTTCACCTGGCGGGACTTTAGTCCCGCCTTTTTTATGCCTTTTGGCGTGAATCAAATTACCGATGCGTAACCTTGACAAAAAGGAATAAGTCGGGAAAAATGGTTTTGAAGTTCTATAGGGGAGAAATAAGTTCTCTACTAGCTAACGGAGATGAGAAATGAACAGCCATAAAAAGCTCATCTGGATCCTGAAAAGGCTTGGTGAGCCTCCCTACGAGATGGGAGTTACGGAACTCTCAAGGGAGATCGGCGTGTCCAAGAGCGGTATCCATAAAATCATCAGGTCTCTCGCAGAGGAGAACCTGCTGGTACAAAACCCCTCCACCAGGAAGTACTCCCTCGGTCCCCTTATCTTTCGGCTGGGCAATGTCTACAGCGATTCGAAGGGCATCTGGGATGTCTCCCATACCATAATGGATTCCCTGGCGAAACAGACCGGCACTTCCGTGCTTATCGGCATTCGTGAAGGCGATGAACCGATCCTGGCCTACAAGTTGGGTATCGGCGACAAGTACATCTACCAGGGCCAGACTGGGAGCCGTTTCCCCTTCAACGCCGGCGCCCTGGGAAAACTGCTGACCGCCTACCTGCCCGAAGCCCGTATTCAAAGGATACTCAAGAACAGGAACATCGAGAAAAAAACCCCCTATACGGAGACAGACCCGGAAAAACTGATGGAAGAATACCGAAAGATCAAAAAGCAGGGTTACGCCGTCAGCGTGGAGGAGAACCGAGTCGGAGCCTTCGGCATGGCCGCCCCCATAAGGGACCGGCACGGCAAGGTATGGGCCTGCCTCAGCTTGGTCGGACCCAGGGAAACCTTCACTTCCGATGTGGTCGACGAGTGGCTCTCCCTCCTCAGGAACGGTGCCGACGAGATATCCCGCCGCCTGGGATTCCGGGGCACGTAGAAGATAAACGCAGAAGGTCAGTAATGAAAGGACGTGCGCGGTGGTCATGCATCAATATCTATCATCTTTGCTTTCGAACCCGATCTTCCTTCTCAGCGTAGCCGTCTTCACGGGTCTTGTTCTGGGCAACTTGAAGATCAAGGGAGTGGGGTTGGGGACTTCCGGCGCCCTTTTCACGGGTATAATCATGGGGTGGCTCGGTGTGAAGGTCCCCACCGTTTTTTTCATGTGGAACCTCCTGATCTTCGTCACTGCCGTGGGACTCCTTTCATCGAAGGATATCATCGGCGTTATCAAAAGGTATGGGTACAGGTTCATCGTCCTCTCCGTCGCCGTAACCGGCGCAGGAGCCCTGGCAACCTACTTCATGGCCCTGTTATTCTCGGGATCGGTGGAACCTCTGCTCGTGGGGGGCACTTACACGGGAGCCCTTACCAGTTCCCCCGGACTTGGCGCCGCCCTCGAGGTATCCGGCGGGGATCCGCTCATCACCATCGGCTATACGATCGCCTATCCCTTCGGGGTCGTCGCGGTGGTGCTCTTCGTGCAACTGATCCCCCTGTTCCTCAAGTTGGATCTTGTGGGTGAACGAAAAATACTGGTAAAGACCATCCACGATGCAAATCCGGTTTCAACCCCTGGAGGAGGCTCCGTGCCCTTCACTCTGGTCTCCTTCATTCTCTGCATGATCGGCGGCGTCCTCTTCGGGACCATTACCATCCCCATCCCGATGGTGGGCGATTTCTCCCTGGGTAGTACCGGAGGCGCGCTGATCTTCGCGCTCTTCGCCGGGGCGCTGGGCAACATCGGCCCCTTCCCCATGCGCCTTGACGGCTCAGTCCTCTCGGCACTCCGCACCTTTTCGCTGGCCTACTTTCTCGCCGTCATGGGCATACAGGCCGGCCCCGATATACCCAGGATACTGGCTGAGCACGGGTTCGCCCTGGTGTCCATAGGCGCTGTCTCTGCGATTGTGAGCCTTCTCGCGGGTCTCATCGTGGGAAGATGCTTTTTCAAGCTCAACTGGGTGATATTCCTAGGTGCTATACCCGGGGCCATGACCAGCACGCCGGGGTTGGGCGCCGCCATAGAATCGACGGGCTCCGATGAATGT
>JAAYIZ010000246.1 GCA_012523215.1 Thermovirga sp. | reverse complement strand
CGCCGACGGCCGCCGCCCGGGCCTGGGTTACCTTCTCGAAGAGTTCTTTTTCGTGCTTGGCGTAACCTTTGACGGTCTCCACAAGGTTTACCACCAGGTCGGCCCGACGCTTGAGCTGGACATCGATACCGCTCCACCCCTCGTCGACGAGGTTGCGGGAACGCACCATGGTGTTGTAGGCTCTCCAGACGTACAGGGCAAGAAGGGCCGCCACTATTAAAAGGATCCACAAGATGGTCATGAAGATCACCCCCGTTTTGGTCGGTTCGTTGGAGATAATATACATCAAAAGGGCCGAAGAGGGGTCGTGAAGCGTGATCAAAACACTTTAAAAGGGCAAGGCGTTAGACGCGAGGCGAAACCTCGAAAACCCTCGGGGTCGCAAAAAGGAATAGGTTTTGCGGTTTCCGGTTCACGGTTCATGGTTCAGGGTTTGCGATACCCGACTCACGATTTACGGCTTTTCTGCCCTTATCGTATACAAATGCTCAAAATCAAGCCCTGACCCCAAGCTATTGACATTGACATCAAAGATGCTATTCTATTGATAACCAATATCAATAAGAAGGAGGCGATGGTCATGCCCGGTTGGGATGGAAGAGGCCCTTGGTTCGGCAGCGGACCCGGCACGGGATGGGGTATGGGCCCCTGTGGCGCCGGATACCGCCGCGGGCGTGGTTTCCGCCGTGGAGCAGGGTTTGGAAGAGGCTTCGGAAGAGGCTGGTTCGGCCAGTGGGGTTACGGGCCTTATGCAGCCCCTTGGGGCGGAGCGTACCCGGCGATGGACCCCGTTGACGAGAAACAGGCTCTCCAGGAAGAGCTCAGCGCCCTGGAAGCAGAGATGAAGGTAGTAAAAGATCGGCTCGACAGCATCGAAAAGGAAGCCTGACCCATTTTAAGCGGCGACCTTTCCTTGGACCCGGTTCCGTTGGACCGGGTCCGTCTTTTGTTGTAAAGATATAAAATTTTTGCATAAACCTCGAAGGAGGGTCATCAAGATGAGAATAGCCGTAGCTTTCGAAAACGGTAATGTCAGCCTCCACTTCGGGCATGCCCCGGTATTCAGGATCTTCGAGACCGACGACAAGAATATCGTCGGCCACCAGGATCATCCAAACCCCGGGCATGCGCCGGGAGTCATCCCCCGATGGCTTTCAGATCTGAAAGTGGATGTAATTATCGCCGGCGGGATGGGCCCCAGGGCCGAGGATCTATTCAAGGAGGCGGGCATCAGGCCGGTGATAGGAGCCAGGGGCAATGCCGACGAAGTGGCGAAGGCCTTCCTCGACGGCACGCTCCAGTGCGGGGATAGCGCCTGTGGCCATGTGACCGGTGAAGGCCACGGGGAACACACCATCACTGATGCCTGAAAAGCCATTGACCGTGGCCATTGCCAGCGGGAAGGGCGGCACGGGGAAGAGCTGCGTGGCCGCCTCGCTGCTGGTGACCGTGCCCGGGCTCTTGGGCGTTGATGCCGACGTGGAGGAACCCAACCTGGCGCTACTTCTTGGCGCCGAGGCGGTGAGTTCCTCCTTGGTCGAGATCCCCTGGCCCGTGATCGACAACAGGCTTTGCAACCGCTGCGGTGAGTGTGTCCGGCATTGCCGATTCGGAGCGCTCCTGATGTTCGGCGACGAGGCCCCGGTGCCCAACGACCTCTGCCACGGCTGCGGGGTCTGCTCCATGGTCTGCCCGCAGAAAGCCATCACCGAGGTCGGGAGATCCGTGGGTGAGGTCAGGCTCTGTCGAAAAGGGGACCTTCGCATCTTCGAGGGACGGCTCCACGTGGGGATGCCCAACCCTGTGCCGGTGATCGACGCCGCTTTGAAGGCCGCTTTTGCCGAGGGATCAGACCTGGTCATCGATTCGCCTCCTGGGACATCCTGCCCCATGGTGTCCGCCGTAAAGGATGCCGACGTGGTGGTCCTGGTGACGGAACCAACGCCCTTCGGATATGCGGACCTGGACCTGGCGCTGCAGGTGATCCATGACCTGGAGAAACCGGCGATGGCGGTCATCAACCGCTGCGACCTGGGCAGGGCCGATATCGAGGGTCTCACGAGGAAATACGGGGTCCCCGTGGCGGCAAGGCTTCCTTTTTCAAGGGCCGTGGCCGAGTCTTACGCCGTCGGCAACCCTCCGGCAGCGACCGATCCAGGCTGGAAGGACGCCATGCTCACCCTGTGGACGACGGTGAAGGGGATGGCAGGAAAATGAAGATTCGAGAGATAACCATAATCAGCGGCAAGGGCGGCACGGGTAAGACCTCCATAACGGCGGCGCTGGCGGCGTTGGCACCGGGCGGCCTAGCTCTTTGCGATGCCGATGTGGATGCGCCGGACCTTGAGATACTACTCCACCCCGAACCGTGGGAGGAACACGCCTTTATCGGTATGGATACCGCAGGGGTCGACAGGGAAAGATGCATAGGGTGCGGCAAGTGCAAGGAGGTCTGTCGCTTCGACACCATAGAAATGATGGATGGGAAGGCGAGGGTGGACAAGACCTTTTGCGAAGGCTGTGCCGCCTGCGCCTTGGTATGCCCCGTCGGATGCATTGCCATGGAGGAGACCAGGCAGGGTACCTGGTTTATGGGTGAGACGGCTTGGGGACCCATGGTCCACGCCAGGCTCAACCCGGGTGGTGAGAACTCGGGGATGTTGGTCCAACTGGTCAGGAAGGAGGCCAGGAGGATCGCGGAAAGCAGGGGCCTGGAAACCATCCTCACCGACGGACCACCGGGTATAGCCTGCCCGGCCATATCGGCCATAACCGGCGCCGACGTCGCCCTCATAATCACCGAGCCGACTATCTCGGGAGAGCATGACCTGCATAGGGTGGCCGAGCTCTGCGAGCGTTTCGGGACCAGGGCCGCGGTGGTGCTGAACAAGGCCGATCTGAGCGCCGAGGGCTCGGAAAGAATAAAAGAGGCCTGCCGCCGAAACGGCCTGCCTCTTCTCGCTTCCATTCCTTTCATTCCCGACGTGGTGCACGCCATTTCCCAGGCCAGGATACCCCTGGCGGAACTGCGGGAGCGCCTGGAGCCTATCTGGAGCCGCCTGGCGGAGATGTGACCAGGGAGGCCGCCGCGGAAAGCACTTTGGCGGCCATCTCCTCGGGCTCATCCCCGAGGCGGTACTCTTCGATCCTGCCCGAATCGGCCAGGATCGTTATTTGCTTATCCACGGGGAGGCTGGCCAAGACGGGTATATCCCACCTGGAGGAGATCCGATCCAGGTGGCTTGGCCCGAAGAGGTCCCAGCGCTCGCCGCAGTGGGGGCAGATGGCGTAGCTCATGTTCTCGACGATGCCCAGGAGCGGCACGTCCATCAGCTTCGTCATGTGCATCATTTTTTCGACGATACGGACGGAGAGGTCCTGCGGCGTGGTGACCATGATCACCCCGTCGAGCGCTATGGTCTGCATGACCGTCAGTGGAGCGTCGGAGGTTCCCGGCGGCAGGTCTATGACGAGTATCTCCGCGTCGCCCCACTCCGTATTATTCCAGAACTGGCTGATCACGTTGCCGATCAGGGGGCCTCGCCATACCACGGGCTTGGAGTCATCCTCCATGAAAAGGGCCATCGACATGACCCTGATGCCCAGCATCGGCGACGCCGGGGGGATGATCCCGTTGCGAATACCCGAGGGAATCCCGTGGATGCCGAGCATGGAGGGTATGGACGGACCTGTTATGTCGGCATCGAGGAGGGCTGTTTTATGACCCAGCCTGGAGAGACCTATGGCCAGGAGGGCCGATACGCTGCTCTTGCCCACTCCTCCTTTGCCGCTGCCGACGGCTATGATATGTTTGAAACAGCCCCTCGTGGGGACCGGCATAGAACAAGTTGCGGAGTCTTGGCTGCAGGTACCTTCGCTGGGGCACCCTTCGCACTTGTTATCGCTCACTTGCGACACCTCTTTCTAATTTAGAGGGGGATCTCCCTCAAGGAGCCTTTTTTGTACTGCTCGAAAGCCTCCTTGCAGGTCATTTCGCTGGCTTCGAAGGCGCGGATGCCCGCCGCTTTCAGGGCCGAGACGGCGTTGGGACCCAGCCTCGGCGCGATGAGGGCTGAAACGCCCTTGGACGCTATGAACTGCACGGCCATTCCACCGGCGCCATGGGCTGCCTGTGTGGCCTGGTTGGATAGAGCCTCCAGGAGCGAACCTTCCTCATCGACGATGAGGAAAAAGGGGCACCGGGCGAAACGCTCTGCTACCGGGCTTTCAAACGTCTGTCCTTCTGAGGATATAGCGATCTTCATCGAGGGACCTCCCTT
>JAAYIZ010000245.1 GCA_012523215.1 Thermovirga sp. | reverse complement strand
CGTAGGCGACCTGGATCTTGCACTCCCGGGCGAGCCCCGCCGCCACAATGTTCTTGGCGGCGTACCGGCTCATGTACGCCGCGGAACGGTCCACCTTGGTGGGGTCCTTGCCGGAAAAGGCACCGCCGCCGTGGGGGACGATGCCGCCATAGGTGTCGATGATGATCTTCCGGCCGGTCATGCCCGTGTCGGCCATGGGCCCTCCTAGGACGAAACGGCCCGTGGGGTTCACCAGTATCCTGGGTGGCGTCTCCGCCAGGTGACCGGGCAAGACGGGATTTATCACCTCCCGGATGATGTCCCGGCGGATCTGCTCCGATTCCACCGCGGGGTGATGCTGGGCTGAGACGACCACTGTGTCGACCCTCAGGGCCTTTCCGTCTTCGTAATCGATGGTGACCTGGGTCTTCCCGTCGGGGCGCAGGTAGGCCAGGGTCCTGTCCTTTCGGACCTCGCTCAGCCTCCTCGCCAGCCTGTGGGCCAGGGCGATGGGCAGGGGGAGAAATTCCTCGGTCTCGTCGCAGGCGAAACCCACCATCATCCCCTGGTCGCCGGCGCCGACACCGTTGATCTCCTCGTCGGACATGTCGTCCTCCCTGACCTCCAGGGAACGGTCCACCCCCCTGCTGATGTCGGAGGATTGTTCATCTATGGCGGTGACCACAGCGCAGGTGTCGCCGTCGAAGCCGTACTTAGCCCTCGTGTAGCCTATGTCCTTTACGATATTCCTCGCAAGGTGCGGAATATCGACATAACAATTGGTGGTGATCTCGCCGGCGACCATCACGAGTCCCGTCGTGATCAGGATCTCGCAGGCCACGCGGCCCATGGGATCATCGGCGAGTATTGCGTCCAGAACCCCATCGGAGATCTGGTCGGCCAATTTGTCGGGATGTCCCTCCGTGACCGATTCGGATGAAACAAGATACCTTCTCTCCAATTCCTTTCCACCTCCCGTTCTTTATGGCCGCGTTCTCCGGTTTGAAGACGGGAGGGCGGCTTTATCGCAAGGGTCTCATCAGGAATACTCGATAGGTTTGCGCAGGAGCATCATGGTCCCTTCCTCCTGCCTGAAGCCCAGCCTGGCCAGGAAGGGTGCGAGTTCGCTCGTGTAAGTGATGATCAGGGGGATGTCCCTCATCTTTGGATGATCGAGGGCGTAATCCAGCAGCGAAGATCCAAGCCCTTTCCCCTGGTGATCGGGGTGGACCATGATGTCCCAGAGGGAAGCTCTGAAGACAAAATCCGTCAGAACACGGCAGAAGGCCACCAGCTTCGTCGCGTGCCTGACGGAAAAGCACATGGTGGTTCCCTCCAGCATCTTCTCTATCTGCTCGATGGAACGGCTCCTGCCCCACCGGGTGAATCGATACAGCTCCTGCAGGTCGTAGGGCGAGACGGCCATCTTGCTGTCATAGTACAGGTAATTCTCTTCGAGCGCCTTCAAAGTTCGGTCTTCTCCTCACCCCGCGAAGAATCGGGTGAAAATCCCATGCCGGCGACAATGCGCCGGAGCTCCCCGCCCCTGGCATCGGTGCTCACCGGTACTTGCAGGACCTGGCCCGCTCCGCAACAGGGGCACGTCCAGACGGTCCTCGCCACGCCATCGGCGTCGGGCGTTCCAGGCAGGATCCTCATTTCGCCACAGACCTGGCAAGCGACGATCAGCATTTATCCATCCCCTTTAAAATGACTGGGAAACCCGCCGTCAGTCATCAGTGATCACTATTTCGACACGGACAGGCCCTTCAGTATAAATGTCTTCCTCCGCCTTGACAATGACCCGGGCCGTTTTCTCCCTCAGGGTCAGCAGGTCCACGGCCTCGAAAAATTCGGAGGCGCTGATGTTGCCCACGGTCCCCCTCAACGGGTCCGGGAGCACCCCGTCCTTTTGGGCCTTCGAATTCACCGTCCTGAGGATGGCGAAAAGGCGCATCTCCGCTTCCTCCTGCTCCAGGGCGGACGGGATGTCGCTCACCTCGGCAAGAGTGTATCCCTTGTCGTAGATCTTCCTGCTCTCGTGCAACGAGATCGAGCCCTTCACGGGTTCCCCCTGGACGGTGTTTTCCGCGACTATCAGCCTGAGGATCGTCCTGCCCGGGGCTCCCGCGCAACACTCCTTTATCATTTCCTCGGATCGGGGGTCCAGGGTGATAACCACCTGCTCGGGGTCCGTCCCTGAACGCAT
>JAAYIZ010000244.1 GCA_012523215.1 Thermovirga sp. | reverse complement strand
GGGCCTTCCTGGTGGCCTTGGCATGCTCCTCCTCGATCGTGGTTGGGATGGGCATCCCGGGAAAGAGCGCCGCGGGGTAGGGTTGGAAGACGTAAATGAAGTCGAGCCCCTCGAGTTTCTCCTTCCTGGCTCGCTCAAAGGCGTACCTCACCAGCGGTTTCGTTATGTCGCTGCCGTCGATTGCCACTAACGCCTTGCGCATCTTCGATCACCTCCATGATCACTCCCGGATACTAATCAGGGTCCGGAAAAGCGAAAATTCTTCTTCCTGAAGAGTCTCAGGCAGGCATCGACCACCTGGGGGTCATAAAGGCGCCCCCGGTTGGTCTCGATCTCCTCCAGCGCGGCTTCCCCCCCCAGCGAGGCCCTGTAGGGGCGATGGGAGGACATGGCCTCCACCACGTCGGCCACGGCGAGGATCCTGGACTCGAGCAGGATCTCCTCCCCCTTGAGGCCGGCGGGATAACCGGAACCGTCCATCCTCTCGTGGTGCTGCAGGATCATGTCGGCCAACCGCCAGGGGAGTTCTATATTCTTCATAATCTCGTAACCCACTTCGGGGTGGGTCCTGATCAGGGCGAACTCCACCTCGCCCAGGGCTCCCGGCTTGCTCAGGATCTCCGCCGGTATGTTTATCTTGCCCACGTCGTGGACCAGGCCCGCCATCCTGATGGAATTGACGGTTTCCTCGTCCAGCCCCATTTCGACGGCAATGGCTTCCGAAAGGACCGAGACGTTCCTCTGGTGACCGGCAGTATAGGGGTCCCGGGTTTCGGCGGCCATGGCGAGGACATCGATGGTCTGCTCCCAGGCGCGCTCCATACTCTCCAGGCTTTTCCGGATGCTCTCGCGGCTTGCGACAAGGATTCTCCTGGCCTCCTTCGCGACCGATATGTCCCTGTAGATGACGTAGGCGCCCACGACCCCCTTCTCCAGCGTAATGGGCACCGATACGAGGGAAACGTCGACCAGGGCGCCGTCCTTTTTCCGCCTCACCGTCTCCAGCTGGATCGGGTTACCCCTGTCGGTCGTCCTGTCAAGTTCAAATCCTTCCCCGCGGAGATTCTCGGGAACCACCAGCTCGTTCAGGGTGCTACCCTCCGCCTCGTCGCGGGTGAAGCCAAAGAGACGAGTGAAACCCCTGTTTACGTGCAGGATCTTGTTGTCCTCTGTTCCCTCGAGCACCAAGGCGTCGGGGGATTCCTCGAAGAGTTTCTCGAAGAGAGCCTTTTCCCTTGATAGGTCGGCTTTGCTCTTCAACAGTGCCCTGGTACCTATCATGACCTTTCGCCGCAGCATCAGGTTCGTGAAGAGGACCCCCATCACGAGCGCCAGGGAAACCCCCATGAACCAGGGAAACCACCGAGGAATGACGCTCAGCAAGCTTCTTTCGGAAAGCCAATTCTGAATGGACCTGTTGAGGGGGGAGCCCGGGATAAGCCTCCATTTGATGAGGTGGAAATCGAGGATCTGAAGGACCGTCACGCTGGCCCCCTTGGGGGCGGCGAAGCGCAGCTCCCTGGGCTCCAGGAAGATATTGGTCCTTTCCACGCGGTAATCGCTCTCGTTGGTCAGGCCGAAGAGCCGGCTCACGAGCCCAGCCTCGGCCCTCCACTCCTCGATGGCCTTGAACACATCGAGGTAATCATCCACTTCAAGGTAGGAACAGGTCATCCCGAAACTCTCGGCGAGGGCCTTGAAGGCCTCACCGTAGGTGTCCCTCTTGACCACGGCCAGCTTCATTCCGTCCAGGCCCAGGATAGATGCAGGGTTCATGCCGCGGCGGGAGTAAAAGACCCCCCAGTTGGAGATGACGGCCAGGCGGTTGAAGTCAAAGAGTTGCTTCCTCTCCTCGGTCCAGGCCACGGCCGTCATGACATCTATCTCCCGGCGCTCGAGCCTTTCTAGTCCCTCCGCAAAGGTGCCCTCCACCCATTCCATCGTCCAATCGTTTTCAAGGGCGACGGCGTCGAGGACATCGGCGAATATCCCCCTCATAACACCGTCGTCGTCACGGAAGACCAGGGGCGCGTTCTGGTAAAAACCCACCTTGACGTGGTGGATCGCCCAGGCTGGGCCGGGGAAAAGTAACAGCCAAAGGGCGGTCGCCGCCGCGCAACGGACCAGGAAAAAACTTCTACGCACGCGGCACACCCCCTTTCGTAGCCCTGAACAACTCACCGTTAAGAAAACCGGGAATTGTATTATTTATGAAGGTATACGGAGTGATCTTATCATCCATCACGAGTGACCGCAATTGATAATCTATTCCGGTGTTGCGTCGGGAAGGATGATTTCGACCTCGCTTTCAGGAGATTCCGCCTCCGGCAAGGATGCCTCTATACCGCTCTGTTTCCGGATTTCCTCGAGCCTTTCCAGGGGGCGGTCCAGGCTCCTGCGGCGGGTTGTCACGAGGCTCTCGTAGTCGTCGCGGGCTCTTTCGATCTGCTTCCCGAGGCGTTCCAATTTTTTCAGGAACTCTTTCCACTGCTTGTTGAAGGCTCCGAAAAGCGCCAGTAGTTCTTTGGAGGTCTGTTCCAGGGTAAAATTATCCACCGCCTGCCTTATCACGGCAAGGACGGCGTAGAGCGTAACGGGCGAGCAGAAGACCACCTTCTGCCGGAGTCCCTCGTCGACCATGCCCGGCTCCTGCTCGTGGATGAAGGAGTAGACCTGTTCATTGGGGATGAAGAGGAGGGCGTAGTCAAGGGTGTCCTGCGCCGGGTCGATGTAGTCCCTCGAGGCCACCTCCTTTATCCTCTCCCTCACGTCCTTCAGGAAGGACCGGCGGCACTGCTCCCTTTGGTCATCGGTGGAGGCGCCGAGCCAGGCAAGATAGTTGTTGAAGGGGAACTTGACATCCATATTGAGCGTTAGGCCCCTGGGGAGGAAGAAGGTGAAATCGGGCCTCCTGCCCGACCCGGGGAGGACTTTCTGCCTGGCGTAGTTGATCCCATCGACGAAACCCGCGAGACGAAGGATGTCCTCGGCCATCCGCTCCCCCCACTGCCCCCTGGCCTGGGAACTGGAAAGGGCCTCCTTGAGAGAACCCGTGGTGGCGGTCAGATCGGCGGTCCTCTCGTTGACTTCTCTCAATCGGTCGGCGAGCTCGCCGAATTTTGACGCCCGGTCCTTCTCCAGGTCGCGCATCAGGCTGGAGACGGCCTCCAGTTTCGTCGTCATCTCCTCGAGGCGGCGGTCGATGAGTTCCTTCTTCCCCTCGAGCTCCCTGCTGCCGAGGTCCCTCTCCGCGTCGAAACGGGATTTGGCCAGTTTCAGAAATTCCTCGGTCGACTTCGAGAGCGCCTCCAGGGAGAGATCGCCGAAGGCGGCCTTGATTTGCTCGGTGATATCCTCAACCTGCTCCCTGGTGGCTCGGTCCCGGAAGACTCTCAGGATAAGGGTGGCCACGATGCCCAGGAAAAAACCGGCAAGGAATAGAGCGATCAG
>JAAYIZ010000243.1 GCA_012523215.1 Thermovirga sp. | reverse complement strand
TGCGATGGGAAAACCTGAAAGGCGACGCCGTCATAGCGGCCCGACTGGAGGAACTATTCACCCGGGGGATCCCACTGGCAGCCCTGCGGCGAGGCGATGAGGTCGAAATAACGGGGGGCAGAAAAAACGAAGCCACCCTTGACGTCGACAGGGATGCCTTTTTCCAGATCCTTCCCCGGAAGGGCGTTGGAACCGTCCTGGTGGTTGGATGGCCCAGGAATGGCCTTGGCGAACCCTTTCCCGCCGAAGGCTTCCGGCTGGGTGAACTGAAAGGCGACGCCTGCCTCGTGTCGGACGGGGGGCGGATTTCGCCCCTGTATCTCTCGGTTCCCGAACCACGGGGCGGCTCCGGAGGCCGGATCCCCCTCGGCGTGGCGGCGTTGGTCCTGTCTTTGGCGCTGCTGTGGATACTCGTTTTTCTGAGCCGGGATGGAAACCGCCGATGACGGGCCAGGAGACGCCGGTCATGGAAGTACATGAAGCCTTCATGAGAATTGCCCTGGAGGAAGCCCGCAAAGGCGCCTCCATGGGCGAGGTGCCCGTAGGGGCCGTCCTGGTCCTCGACGGGTCGGTGGTGGGAAAGGGGCATAACCGGAGGGAGAGCTTGAAGGACCCGACGGCCCACGCCGAGATACTGGCCCTCAGGGGAGCCGCCGAAAGCCTTCGGAGCTGGCTACTGGAAGGCTCAACCCTGTATTCGACCCTTGAACCCTGCCCGATGTGCGCGTCGGCCTTGGTTCAGTCCAGGGTGAAGAGTATAGTTTACGGGGCGAGGGATATCCGCTGGGGTGCCTGCGGAACGCTTTACGATATTCCGAGGGATCCCAGGCTCAACCACCGGTGCGAAGTGACCGGTGGCGTACTCGCGGAAGAATGTGCTAAAATGCTCCGGGAGTTCTTCCTGGCCCTCCGCTGACGGTGGGGAAGAAAGGTGGAGAGGTGGCCGAGTGGTCGAAGGCGGGCGACTCGAAATCGTCTAGGCGGTGATGAGCCGTCTCGTGGGTTCAAATCCCACTCTCTCCGCCATATAATAAGGGTGCGATGAAATGGAGAAGTGGCCGAGTGGTCGAAGGCGGGCGCTTGGAGAGCGTCTGGGCGGCGACGTCCCGGGGGTTCGAATCCCTCCTTCTCCGCCAGAAGCTTCAGGGCCCCGGCGTCGGGGCCCTTTCTTTGTTAAGTCCGGCAGGGGAGGACAGGCCCAAATCCGCCGGTGATATACTGGACACCAGCAAACGATCCCCTGCAGGGGTTCCAGACCCGCGTGACGGAAGGTCGTAAAACCCCGCCAGGCCCGGAAGGGAGCAACGGTATACGGTCATCCGGGTGCCGCGGACAAACTGGATCCCCTGCAGGGGATCGCTTCAACCGGGAGGTCCGGTCATGGGGGAGAACGACGCTTTCCGCGGGTGCATCGAACCGGTTTTGAAATGGGAAGAGGGCGCGGAAGTTGTATTGCAACCCGTCTACCTTATCCCGGTAGAGGCGTTTCGGACTGGCCTTTTCTCACGTCCTGCCTACAGGACACTGACGGTCGTCGTCGATGCCTCGGGGGGAAGAGCCCATATTATCCAGGAAAAGGACGCCCTCCGGGTGATGGAAGGGGAACCCGAAGGGATAAGGCTTCCCGTGAACATTTCGCGCCCGAGGGCGGTGATGATCGCCGAGGGGACAGCGATGACCGAAGGCAGAGAAGGTTGGAGATCCCTTACCGGGTCTTGCCATGTATTTGCCAGGGAGGAAAAGGCCCTTGCCTGCTGGAAAGCCTGGATCCGTTCCGGTGACTCGCTGGTCGATTCGACCAGCGGGAAGAAGGTCTCCGTGGGGGAGATGCTCGGCCTGATGCTGCCCTAGGTGAAGCAGCCCCTCAGGATTCTTCCTCCTTTTCGCCGGAAAGGGGGGCCAGGTCGATCAGGGTGGATATGAGCCTTTCCAGTTCATCCATGTCGGGGGTGCCGGACTCGGCAAGGCACTTCCTGACGTAACCCTTGAGTATCTCTATGCAGGCGTTCTGCATGGCCTTCCTTGCGGCGGATAGCTGCAAGAGGATTTCCTGGCAGGGTTTTTCGTTAATGATCATCCTCTGTATCCCCCGAAGTTGGCCCTCGACTCTCTTGAGCCTGTTCAACATGGCTTTTTGCTGGGGAGACATGTTATCGATCCGTTCGATCAGGGACATCAATTTCCTCTCCTTTTCCCGTCGCTTTTTTTAACGATAAGTAGGTATCACGGGTATATGGTATTCCACAAGTTCTTGCAGGTCAATCGAAAACTGTGATATACT
This sequence comes from Thermovirga sp., assembly GCA_012523215.1. Classification (NCBI taxonomy): domain Bacteria; kingdom Thermotogati; phylum Synergistota; class Synergistia; order Synergistales; family Thermovirgaceae; genus Thermovirga; species Thermovirga sp. The sequence goes on along the minus strand of JAAYIZ010000243.1, from coordinate 607 downwards.
CCCCGTTGGCCCTTATCACGCACACGATTTGGACGAAAGTGGGGGTGTCCGCTTAGCCGCGGATTCCGCTTTTCGGATGACGGTCGTGGAGGGAAAACCGAAACCAGGGAGGCGGAAAATTTGGCAGTGGTAAGCATGAAGCAGCTTCTGGAGTGCGGAGTGCACTTCGGGCACCAGACAAGGCGCTGGAATCCCAAAATGAAACCCTACATATTCACCGAGAGGAACGGCGTCTACATCGTGGACCTTCAAAAGACCGTCAAGGGTCTCGAAAAGGCCTATGATTTTCTCCGGGAGGTTTCAAAAAGCGGCGGGAGCGTCCTTTTCGTAGGGACCAAGAAGCAGGCCCAGGATACCATTAAAGATGAGGCCCTCCGCTGCGGGCAGTTCTATATAAACCACCGTTGGCTCGGCGGTCTTCTTACCAACTTTCCCACGATCAAGAAAAGAGTCAACCGCATGGTGGAGCTCGGTTCCCCCGAATTTCTCGAGGGGTCGACCAAATGGACGAAAAAGGAGATCGCCGGTTTCGAAAAGGAACGGACGAAACTTGAAAAGTTCCTGATCGGGATCAAGGAAATGCGCGATATCCCCGATGCCCTTGTCG
>JAAYIZ010000242.1 GCA_012523215.1 Thermovirga sp. | reverse complement strand
GCCAGGAAACTCAGGTAGCGATCGACCGCCGGTTGCCCTTCATTGAGAATGGCTTGAGCGAAGGCGGTCGCTGCCGCAAAGCCTGTCGCGTATTGGAAGACATAGAAGTTGTAATAAAAGTGTGGGATTCGGGCCCACTCGTTGGCAATGTCGGGATCGAAGGTCAGGCCGTCACCGTAATACTTTTTATTCAATTCCCCATATTGCTCGCTCAGGAAATCAGCCGTCAACGCGGTCCCCGCTTCATCCGCCTGGTGAATCAGGTGTTCAAACTCAGCGAACTGGGTCTGACGGAAGACCGTGCCCTTGAAGCCGTCCAGGTAGTGATTGATAACGGCAGCCCTCATCTTGTCGTCCTGGGCTGTCTTCAACAGATAGTCGGTCAGCAGCACCTCATTGCAGGTGGACGCGATTTCCGCCAGGAAGATGGAATAATCACCGTATTGGAAGGGTTGGGACTTGCGTGTGAAGTAAGAATGCAGACTGTGACCCAGCTCATGCGCCAGCGTATAGAGGTTATCCAGGGTCCCCTGCCAGCTGATCAGAATAAAGGGGTTGGTATTGTAGGAGCCTCCCGAATAAGCGCCTGACCGCTTGCCGGTGTTGACGGCCCAGTCAATCCAGCGCTCGTCGAAGGCTCGCTTCAACACTGTAACGTACTCATCTCCCAGTGGAGCCAGGGCCTTGAAGAGGATCTCTTTGGCTTGGTCAAAGGAGTAATGCGGATCGACCCCCTCGACCAGGGGCACGTACATGTCGTAGGAGTGGAGTTCATCCACGCCTAACATTCTCTTGCGCAGGTTGACGTAGCGATGAAGAAGCGGGAGCCGTTCGTTGACCGCTACGAGCAGACTGTCATAGACGGACTCGGGAATGGCGTTCTTGAACAGGGCAGCTTCCCTCCCTGACTTAAAGCCTCTGATATTTTTGTTGTATGTGTTAACACGGATGGCATTGGACAGAGTGGCGGCGCAGGTATTACGGAATTGGCCGAAGCTTCTGTACATACTGGCAAAGGCGTCGCGTCGTACCCGGGGATCACGGTTCTCAAGATAGAGGCTGAAGCGGGCGTGAGACATCTCGACTCTTTCACCTTTTTCATTCTCAATCGGGTCAAACTGCATATCCGCGTCTGAAAGAATGCCGTAGATTTCATCAGGACTGCCGAAGATTTGGCTGGCCCTGGCCAGCAGCGCTTCCTCCTGGGGGGATAGCTGGTACTTTTTTTCTCGAAGGATGTTGTCGAAGAAGTGGCGATAATCCTCCAGCTCAGGCTTTTCTTCAATAAAACGGTCAATCGTCTCCTCTGGAATGTTGGCCAGCTCCGGCTCAAACCAGGCATCTTCCCCCATCAAGACGGCCATCAATGCACCGAACCGGCCCTTCATGGCAAGGAAAACGGGATCTGCCGTATCCTCATCCGCCCGGTGGAAGGCATAAGTCGCGAGCATCCATAGCTGGTTGACGATGACCTCCCTGTTCCTGATGGCTTCAAAAAGTGTTTCGGCCGATTCGGACAGCCTGCCTGCGTATTTTTTAACCTGATCTTTTTTCTCCGAAAGATCAGCAAAAGAGGCCTCCCATTCGTCGAGGCCCGCGAAAACCGTGGACATGTCCCAGGTTTGTTCAACGGGAACCTCAGAGCGTTTCATCTGCTTTTTTGTT
>JAAYIZ010000241.1 GCA_012523215.1 Thermovirga sp. | reverse complement strand
GGAGGCTTTACGATGTTATTCTTTTCGACACCGCCGGCCGTCTCGATATCGATGAGCAACTCATGGAGGAGCTGGCCTTCCTTGGAGAGGCTCTCTCGCCTACGGAGACGCTCCTCGTGGTCGACTCCATGACCGGGCAGGAGGCCGTCAATGTGGCGATGGCCTTCAACGAGCGGATCCCCGTGAGCGGGATCGTCCTGACGAAGCTCGACGGCGACTCCCGCGGTGGGGCGGCGCTGAGCATAAGGGCTGCGACGGGGATCCCTGTCAAATTGGCGGGAGTAGGGGAAAGGGTTCAGGACCTTGAACAATTCGACCCCCAGCGGATGGCGCAGCGCATCCTCGGCATGGGGGATGTCCAGGGGCTCGTAGAGAGGATTCAGGAGGCGGTGGACGGCGAGGAGATTGAAAAGATCACCGCATCGGTCAAAAAGAAAAAACTGACCATGGAGGATATGCTCCTCCAGATCAGGCAGGTCCGGAAGATGGGACCCCTGGAAAAGATCCTGGAGATGATTCCCGGTGCCGGAAAGATAAAGGGACTTGAAAACGCCCGGCTGGACCCCCGGCGCCTTGCCCACGTGGAGGCGATCATTCTCTCCATGACACGGGAGGAGAGGCAGAACCCTCACATCATAAAGGGAAGCCGCCGGAGGAGGATAGCCCTGGGATCGGGCTGTACGGTACAGATGGTCAACCAGGTTCTCAAGCAATACGAGCAGATGAACCTGCTGATGAAGCGTTTCGCCCTGGGGAAGGGCGCGAAACTCCCGAGGGGATTTCCCCCCCTACCCATGTAAAGGGATCCACGCTTTTCGTTGAGTCCTATATGAACCACCCCCCGGACCCGAGATCCCCGGAGGGAAGAAAAACAGGAGGTGCGAAAAAGATGGCAGTAAGAATTCGCCTTGCAAGGTTTGGCCGGAAAAAACGGCCCTTTTACCGCCTGGTCGTCGCCGACTCGAAGGCGCCCCGCGATGGGGCGTTCATCGAACAGATCGGGTCCTATGACCCCATGGTGGAGCCGGCGGCGTTGAAGGTCCAGGAGGAAAGGGCTCTTTACTGGCTGGGTGAAGGAGCCCTTCCATCGGACACGGCCCGGGCTATCCTGAAGAAGACAGGAGTCTGGGACAAGTTCTCGTCCGGGAAAAAGAAGTAACGGGACCTGCCCATGCCGGATTACGAAGAGCTCGTGAACTTCATCGTCAGGAATATCGTTACCGATCCTGACGCCGTGACGGTGACGTCACAAAGGAGCAGCGGCGGGGTTGTAAGGGTAACGATAAGTGTTTCAAGGGATGATATGGGGCGACTTATCGGTAAGCGCGGCGTTACGATCAATGCGATCAGAATGGTTGCCCGGGCGGCCGCCGTCAAACCCGGCGAGAAAGTAGAAGTGGATATCCTGGAAGACTGAGGTGTCAGCCTTGGAAGGACCGGCGATGGTGATCATAGGACGTGTCCTCGGGGCCCATGGGATCAGGGGCGAGATCAAGGTCCTTCCGCTCACTGATTTTCCGGATCGGTTCCTCGGCATGGAAAGGCTGGAGGTTTTTCGCCCGGTGGGGAAGTGCGTCGCCTCGCTCACGGTGAGGTCCATCAGGTTCCACGAGGCGAAGGGGCTGTTTCTCGTCGAAACGGAGGAGATCGGTGATCGCGATAAGGCCGGGGGCCTCCAGGGCGGATTCGTGATGGTGAAGTCGTCCGAAAGGGTGCCTTTGCCGGAAGGAAGTTACTGGGTCGAGGACGTGGTGGGTCTTAAGGTCGTTTCGTCCGGCACCGGAGAAGAGATCGGCAAGGTGGAGGATGTGCTCCAAACCGGAGCCCATGATGTTTACTCGGTGAGGACGACCCGGGGCGACGTCAGGATGCTCCCCGCTGTGCGCGAAGTGGTACTCCGGATCTCGCTTAAGGAGAGGATCATGGAAGTCAGGCCATTGGAGGGACTCTGGGACTGATGATCGTGACGGTGGTGACCTCCTTTCCCGAATTGCTGGAGCCCTTTTCCAGTACCGGTGTCATTGGTAAGGCCGTGGAAAAGGGCCTTATCGGCATCCGCTGCGTAAACCCCCGCGATCATGCCGACGGTCACTTCGGCCAAATAGACGACTACGCCTTCGGCGGCAGCGGGGGCATGGTGCTGATGGCGGAACCCCTGGCCAGGGCACTAGAGGCGGCCGGAGCCCGGGAGGAGATTTTCGTGGTCCATCCCGGCCCCCAGGGTGCAATCTTTGGACAGCACCTGGCGGAATCCCTGGCTACGAAGAAACACCTCGTGATCGTCTGCGGCCGCTACGAAGGAGTCGATGAAAGGTTCCTGGAGAATTACGTGGACCTGGAGGTCTCCCTGGGGGATTACATCCTGACCGGGGGAGAGCTGCCAGCCATGGTCATCATCGACGCCGTGGC
>JAAYIZ010000240.1 GCA_012523215.1 Thermovirga sp. | reverse complement strand
GGCGGTGCCTTTTCCGGCAAGGACCCCACCAAGGTGGACCGTTCCGCGGCGTACATGAGCCGGTACGCCGCCAAGAACATTGTGGCGGCGGGGCTCGCCCGGGAGTGCAAGATCCAGGTCGCCTACGCCATAGGCGTTGCCAGGCCCGTCTCCCTCATGGTCGATACGGGCGGCACCGGGATGGTGTCCGATGGACTCCTCACGGAGCTGGTAAAGGAGCACTTCGACTTCCGGCCGGCGGCCATCATCAGGGACCTGGACCTGAGGAGGCCCCAGTACAGGCGCATCGCGGCCTACGGTCACATGGGGAGGATCGACCTCGACCCCATCCCGGCCTGGGAGAGGATCGACAGGGCCGAGATTCTGAAAAAAGCCGCCGAAAAGACCTGCTGAAGGCGGCCTCCTGCGATGGCATCCCCTTCGTATGGCGATGGAGTGTAGCGATTGGGAAAGGGCCACGGATCTATTGCTCCATTTCCTGTGGCCCCTTTCGTGCCCGATTTGCGGAAGGCTGGGTTCGCCCCTGTGCGAGAAGTGCCTTGCGGATCTCGTCGGCGGTGAGCCGGTAAAAGTCTCATGCTCCGAATGCCTGCGCACCTACCCCTGCCCGAGTCACCCCGCAGCCTTCCCAGTGAGAAGCTTCACTGCTTTCGGAGGACTCCCAAGGGAATTGGTGCACCGGCTCAAGTACGGTTCCCAGAAGAGCCTGGGAAAACCCATCGGAAGGTTCATCGGCCGGAGGTTCCACCCCGGCGGGAGGATCATGCTGGTGCCGGTGCCCCTCCACCGGGGAAGCGCAAGGGGCTTCAACCAGTCCCTCGAGATCGCCCGGGGAATATCCCGCGCCTGGAACTGCCCCGCCTTGGAAAAACTGGCCTGGAAGGCCAGGCGCCCCACCCAGGTGGGGCTTGCGCCGGGGCCCAGGAAAAAACTTCCCCGGGATTCGATCACCTGGAGGGGATCGATCGACAGGACTCTGCCAGTGATATTGGTCGACGATGTCTGTACCACCGGGGCGACGCTTCGGGTGGCCGCCGGCGCGGTCAGGCAGGCTGGGGGCAGGGTCGAGGGGGCCGTCGTCTGGGCCCTTGCCGGGGCTTCTTGAAAAGCGTGGCCGGGGCGAAGGGAACTTTTAAGGATGGGGGAAGTGATAATCCAGGACTTCTATGGAGTGTTCCACCGCAAGTCCCCGGATCATGGGTTCCTCTTCCGCCTTGAAGCGGCAGGCAAGACCGCAACTGGCGGAAATATTCTTGGGGACCGGTACGACCCTACAGGAGAAACCCATATTATGGCACATCTTGTCGAAGAGAATCGCCATTTGGGCGGTTTCGAATGTGGCGATGCAGTCCATCGCGCAGCCTCCGTTCTCTTTGCATTCGTACGAACGCGACTAGGTAATTATAACTGGACGTTCCGGGTTTGTAAGGATAGAATATTGACCTGATCGAGTGAATTTAAAGGAGGTTCTTAAATGTCTCGCTCGCGAAAGATCCTTTCGGTTGTGGCAATAAGTATCTTGGTACTGGTAGCAATTTCAGGCATCGCCTCCGCCCAGGAGAAGATCGGGGTTATCGACCCCCAGAAGGTGCTTTTTCAGCATCCAAAATTCGAGCAGGCCCAGAAGCAGATAAAGACCATCGTTGAGAAAAAGCAGGCCGAAGCGAAGGATGCCATCGACAAAACAAGCGACAATAATGAAAAGCAGAGGATCTTCGAGGCCAAGCGGCAGGAAGCTGCCAAGGAAGAGCAGAGGATCATGGAACCCCTCTTCAAAGATATAGACCTTGCTATCAGGACCGTTGCCAAGGCGAAGGGTGTAAGCATCGTCCTCGACAAGACCCAGGTGTTCTTCGGAGGCGCCGACATCACCGAGGATGTTATCCAGGAGATCAAGAAGAAGAACGCCTAAGGTCCTCATACTCGAAAAGCAAAGGTCCGGGCCCGGGAGCCCGGACCTTTATTTTTTAACTGTACCCAGGTAGGCGGCCTCCACGTCGGGGTTCTTCAGCAGATCGGAAGCGAGGCCTTCCATGATCATCCTTCCCGTCTGCATGACATAACCCCTGTGGGAAAGCAGCAACGCCTGGCGGGCGTTCTGCTCCACCAGCAGGATGGTAACGCCCTTGTCGTTTATCCTTTTCAGTTCCTGGAATATGTCCCTGATGATGATCGGCGCCAGCCCCAGGGATGGCTCGTCGAGCAGGAGCAGCCTGGGACTCGACATGAGCGCCCTCCCGATGGATAGCATCTGCTGCTCCCCGCCCGAAAGGGTTCCCGCGTGCTGGTCCCTTCTTTCCTTCAGCCTGGGGAAAAGTGTGAAGACCCAATCCAGGTCTTGGCCGATCTTGCTTCTATCCTTAATGGGGAAAGCCCCCATCATGAGGTTCTCGTGGACGGTCAGGGGGGCGAAGACCTTTCTCCCCTCGGGGGCTAGGGAGACGCCCTGCGACACGGCCTGGTAACTCAGCCTCGCCAGGGGCTCCCCTTCGAGCAGCAGGGTTCCCGATTCCCTTCTGACGTTGCCAATGATGGCGTTCATGAGGGTTGATTTGCCCGCCCCGTTGGCCCCGATGACGCAGACGATCTCGCCCTCATAGACGTCAAGGTCGATGCCCCTTATGGCGCGTATCGCCCCGTAACTCACGTGAAGGCCCCGGATGCTCAGGAGGGGTTCTTTTGTCAACATTCCTCGACCTCCTCTCCGAGATAGGCCTTCAGGATCTCGTGGTGGCTCTGTATGTATTCCGGGTCGCCCTCGGCGATCTTTTCTCCGAAGTTCATGCAGGCGATACGGGGGCAGATCTCCATTATGACTTCCATGTGGTGTTCTATCACGAGCGTCGTAAGGCTGAAATCCTCGTGGATGTCCTTGATGAGGCCGTTCAGATCCTGGACCTCCTCGGGGTTCATCCCCGCGGCGGGTTCGTCCAGCAGGAGCAGTTCGGGCTGCAGGGCCAGCGCCCTGGCTATCTCCAGCCGTCTCTGGTGGCCGTAGGGAAGGGTTCCCGCGGCCTGTTCGGCGACTTGAAGGAGTCCCACCCTTTCAAGGAGTTCAAGGCTCGTCTTTCTGATCCTTTTCTCGTTAACGGCCCACCGGCCCGTGTGGGTGACTGCTTCGAAGAAGTTATAGCCGAAGTGCTGCTGGCGGGCGGTCATGACATTTTCCAGGGCCGTGGAGCGCGGGAAAAGGCGGAGGTTCTGGAAGGTCCTCGCTACGCCCCTCGAGATGACCTCGTAGGTCTTCTTCGCCGATATCTCCTCGTCGTTGAATTTGATGCTCCCCGAATCGGGAGAATAAACGCCGGTGATGAGGTTGAACACCGTGGTCTTCCCGGCACCGTTGGGCCCGATCAGGCCGGCCAGCTCCCCCCGCTTCATTCGGAAGGTGAAATCCTTGACGGCGTGGACGCCGCCGAAGTGCTTGTTCAGGTTATCCAGGGAAAGGATGAGATCAGCCATGGGCGTTGTTCACCCCGTTCCCGGTTTTCCTTGAGAAAATAGACCGGATCAACTTTGGGCCTATCTCGT
>JAAYIZ010000239.1 GCA_012523215.1 Thermovirga sp. | reverse complement strand
TTTTTTTGCCGTGGAGGTGACAAGTTATAGCTAAAAGCAGCGAAGAGCCACGCACCAACGAGGAGATCCGGGCCAAGGAAGTCCTTCTGATCGACGCCCAGGGGGTCAAGGTCGGAGTTGTTCCCCTTGCGCAAGCGCTGGCCCTTGCCGAAGAAAGAGAGTTGGACCTGGTGGAGGTTTCAGCCCAGGCAGATCCTCCCGTCTGCAGGATACTCGATTACGGCAAGTACAAGTTCCAGCAGCAGAAGAGGGATAAGGATGCGAGAAAAAAATCCAAGGGACAGGTCGTCAAGGAAATAAAGATGAGGCCAAAGATCGACCTGCACGATTACAATTTCAAGGTGCGTGCCATCAAAGATTTTCTCCTTTCGGGCTATAGAGTCAAGGTGGCCGTCTTTTTCAGGGGAAGGGAGATGGCGTTCCTTGACCGGGGCCGGGAGGTTCTGGACAAAGTAGTAAGGGATTGCGAGGGCATAGGAAAGGTCGACATGCCTCCCCGAATGGAAGGAAGGTACATGCGCCTGATGATGATGCCGGTGCCGCAATCCGTGAAGAAGCCGAAGGTGGCGGCGACAAACACCGTTGCCGCCGGAGAACCGGAAAAGACAAAGGTTTCCGTCGAGGAGTAAACCTCCCACGTGTCCTTTTTCGTTCCCGTTGTTTTCCAGATAGAAGGGAGAATTTGATCATGCCGAAGATGAAAACGCACTCGGGGGCCAAGAAAAGGTTCTCGAGGACAGGGTCGGGGAAATTCGTTTACCATAAAGGCGGCCGTAGGCATCTTCTTGGGAAGAAGAATTCTACGCGCCTCCGCCGCCTCCGCAGGAAGAGTGTCATCTCCCCCTCCCTCGAGGAGCGGATGAAGACGCTTTTGCCCTACGCCTAGGCGTCGGGACGAACGACAGGGTTTCAACCAACCGAAAGAGGTGAGCGATCATGCCCAGGGTTAAGGGCGGAAGCGCCAGTGATCAGAAAAGAAAGAAGCTTTTTGATACGACCAAGGGCTACTTTGGTAGGAAAAAGAATGTTTTTCGAAGGGCGCAGGAAGCGTACCTCCATTCCATGTCCAACGCTTACAAGGACAGGAAGGCCCGAAAGAGGGATTTCCGCAAACTCTGGATAACCAGGATAAGCGCCGGGGCCCGGATGAACGATATGACCTACAGCACATTCATGAATGGTCTCAGATGCGCCAACATAGAGATCAACCGCAAGATGTTAGCCGATTTGGCGGTGCAGGACATGCCGGCCTTCGCCAGGCTGGTTGACCGGGCCAGGGAGGCGCTGGTGAAGTAAAGGGTCTCTCCTCTGTTCCGGAAGGGTCTGACGTCCGTCCCAGGGTTCCTGTCCAAGGCTTTGGCGGGGACCCTTGTCGTATAACCGGAGCCTGATGGCAAAATATGGACCAGAATGGCCCAGCGAGGGTATTATACTGTCAGGATTCTTTCTTCTCTTCCGGATCTGGTCCGGCAGGTTGTAGTAGCCCAACCCCAGATCAGGGCAGGAGATTTCATAGATAGATGAAATGGTCGAGGAGGGGAAGCGCTTGGGCGACATTCATGATGATGTAAGTCGAATCGAGGCCTTGTTCAATTCAGCACTTTCAAGGGCGGATACACTGGATGCACTCCAGGGAGTGAGGGTCCGCTTCCTCGGCAAAAAAGGCGAACTTACCTCCCTGCTCAAGCGCTTAGGTTCGCTTCCGGTAGGCGAGCGTCCCGAGGCTGGAAAAATGCTGAATGAACTGAGAGACTCCATGGAGGAGTCCCTGGCGAAAAGAGCAAAGCAGTGCGCCGATGTCCAGGTTACAGCCCGCGAAACGGGGGAGTGGCTCGATGTGACCCTCCCTGGCAGGGGCCGCCCCTGGGGAGCGTTCCACCCCGTTGCCCAGATCACCCAAGAAGCGATCGACATATTTGTCTCCATGGGATTTTCCGTAGCCTATGGCCCAGAGGTGGAGGATGACTTCCACAACTTCGAGGGCCTGAATATACCTCCTCATCATCCCGCCAGGGATATGCAGGACACCTTTTACCTCGAGAATGGACTACTCCTGAGGACCCATACCTCCCCGGTTGAGGTGAGGTCCATGCGGAAATGGGGCGCCCCCCTGAGGATTATCGTTCCCGGTAAGGTCTTCCGGAGGGACAGCGATCAGACCCATACCCCCATGTTTCACCAACTGGAGGGGCTGTTGGTGGACGAGAACATCTCCCTGGCCCACCTCAAGGGTTGCCTGGAAGCCTTTGTAAACCGGATATTTGGTCGCACGCTGAAGGCCCGGTACAGGGGCAGTTATTTCCCCTTCACCGAGCCGTCCCTAGAGATGGATGTCGAGTGTGTAGCCTGTTCGGGCGAGAATCCGACGTGCCGGATCTGCAAGGGGACTGGATGGCTTGAGATATCCGGGCTGGGAATGACCCATCCGAATGTCATCCGGGCTGGAGGCATTGATCCCGCCCGCTACAACGGCTTCGCCTGGGGGATGGGTCTCGACCGTATCGCCATGCTCAAGTACGGGCTGAACGATTTGAGGATCTTCTTTGAGGGCGACCTGGCTTTTCTCAACTCGAAGGGGGAGCACAGATAATGTTCGCGTCGCTCAACTGGCTCAAGGAATTGGTAGACATCCCCGTAGATGTCCCGACGCTGGCCCAGCGGCTTACCGACACCGGCGTCGAGGTCGAGGGCCTCGAAGTCCCGGTGCCCCTGTTCCGGGGCGCGGTAACGGCAAGGATCGCTTCCATCGCTAAACACCCTGACAGACCGGATCTTTTCGTCCTCTACGTTGATGCCGGGAGTAGAAAAGGTGTTTGCGTGACCGCGGCCAGGAATCTCAAGGAGGGCGACATGGTTCCCTGGGGTCTCCCCGGATGCGTGCTTGCCGATGGTACGGAGGTATCCACCAGGGATTTCCAGGGCGTGGTCAGCGAGGGTATGGTCCTTTCGGCCGAGGAGATCGGCCTTCCCGGAATCGCCGATGAGTTCGGAATTCTCAGGCTGGGGGAGGGTTTTACCCGCGGAGAGGATGCCAGGAAAGCCCTCGGACTTGACGATACCGTGCTGGAGCTCTCAATTACACCTGACCGGGGCGACCTTTTGAGCATGGTCGGCATGGCCAGGGAGATCTCCGCGATCTTCCCTGAGGCCAGGTACAGAGGGATCTCCCCCGTGATTCCACCCAGGGCGCCGATGCTTGACGATTTCCAGGGTATAACCCTCGTTGACCCGGGATGCCCCTTCTATGCCCTCGGTTCGATCGAGAAGGTGCGGATCATGCCTTCACCGGTGAAAGCCAGGATCAGGCTCCTTCTTTCCGGCATGAGGCCCATTTCAAACGTCGTGGACGCGACCAACCTGGTGATGCTACTGGTGGGTCAGCCCCTTCACGCCTTTGATGATGCCCGGCTTCCCGGTAGGGAGATCACCGTGCGTTTGGCCCGGGGAGGCGAGATGATCCTGACTCTGGATGGTAAAACCAGGGTCCTGGATGGGGAGGATCTCCTTATAACCAGCGGGGGCAAGCCCGTTGCCGTCGCTGGCGTAATGGGTGGAGAGGAAAGCGAGATCAGCGACGGAACAACCAGGGTCTTGCTGGAATCGGCCCACTTCGACAGCATAAAGGTAAGTAGGGCCTCCCGGAAACTTGGTATACCCAGCGAGGCTGCCTATCGGTTTTCCCGCTTCGTGGACCCCTGCAAGGCCGAGGTGGCCCTTGCGGTGGCCATGGACATGATGGCCGCTTGGGGCGCCGGCGTTCCAGGAGGGTGGATAGCCGCTGGTGAGGCTCTCCAAAAGGAGCGGAAGGTAGCCCTCACCTCGGCTGTCCTCGGCAAGATCATCGGAACCGGAGACCTGGACATGGCCACGGCAATTCTGGGGAGGCTCGGCATCTCCACCGACGACAGGGACTCCTCCATTAGGTTCTACAGGATACCCTCCTTCAGGCCGGACATCTCCATCGAGGAGGACCTCATCGAAGAAGTAGCGCGAATCAGGGGTTATGACAAGATAGAGGCCATCCTGCCGCCGGTCATGCACGCCACCGGCGATATCACCGACAGGATGAGGGCCGAGCGGGCCGTCCGGTCGACGGCCATGGCCAGGGGGTATTCGGAAGTGGTTACCTACTGCTTTGTCTCCCCGGCGGCCGTAGCGATGCTCCGGTTCCCTGAATCGGATCCAAGGTCGTCCCCGGTGGTTCTTTCGAATCCGCTTAGTGTTGACATGTCCGTCCTGAGGACGACCCTTGCCCCCGGTTTGATCCAGGCTCTTTTAAAAAATATCAGTTCCGGGTGGAGAAGGGCCATAAGGATCTTCGAGACAGGCATGGTCTTTTTCGGTAAGGGACAGGAAGTCGAAGAGATATTCAGGCTGGGAGGGTGCGTCTGCCCCGGCGTCGACAACCGGTCGCCCTGGGGCGAGCAAGAGACGGAAGACTTTCATTCTGTTGCTGCAGACATCGAAGCGATATTCGCGAGCAGAGGGGTTGCCCTGGATCTTGTCCCCGGAAGCGAGCCCTTCGGGCATGTGGGAAAGACGGCAAGGATCCTGGCCGGCGGGAACGATATCGGATATCTTTTGACCCTCAAGCCGGAAATAGAGTCCGAGATGGAACTTCCGGCACCGGTTTTCCTTTTCGAACTCGACATGGAACCCCTTGTCCACAATGGAAAAGCGGCCTTCGGTGAGGTAAGGAAGTATCCTCCTGTCTTCAGGGATATTTCCCTGGTAGTGAAGGAGGGAGTCTATTCCTCCGAGGTCCTGGTACTTCTTCGGGAACTGGGAGGCCGGCTCCTTGAGGATGTGAGGCTCTTCGATATTTATAAAGGAAAGGGAATCCCGGAGGGTCATCGAAGCCTCGCCTACACGTTGGCCTACCGTGACCCGGAAAAGACATTGAGGGACGACGATGTAGACCAGATTCACGGGAAGCTCAGGGATAAGCTTGTCCAAAGAGGGATCAGATTAAGATAACGGGGAGGGGTCGTTATGCTTGACCAGATCGACAGTCTTGAAAGCCTCATCGACAAGGTCTCGGCGACCATGTCAGAACTAAAGGCGGAAAAGGACCGGATGGGCGAAGAACTGAAAAACCTCCAGGAGATCCTTGATGGGAAGGAAAAGGAGATGGCTAGGCTCAGTGAGGAAAGGGAGATCACTGAGAGAAGACTGGCCGCCCTCCTGGAGAAACTGAGAACTTCCTGCGAACCCGAGAGTGAGGAAAACACTGCCGAGGCGGAAGAGGAACCTTCCTCTTCCCAGAATGAAGAGGAATCGCAGGAAGCTCCTGCCGGGGATCTATTCAAATTCGACAAGGATCCCCACCAGGGTGACCTGGCGGATCGTTTCTGATCGGGGGAGGAGGGCACCAGTTGCAGGAAGAGCCACGCCGAGTCCTTGTCACCCTGGGCAAGAAAAGTTATCCCCTGCTGACCCGCCTTGACGAGGAGAGATTCAAGAGGGTCCTGCAGATCGCCAAGGAGAGCGTAGTCGGGCTGGATCCATCGATGGAGCAGGATGAGAGGCTTTTGCTTGCCTGTTTCAAGCTCGCCTATTCCATTGAATCGGCCGAGATCAGGATGAAGGAAATGTTGGGTGGGAGTGAATCTCCTTGACCCTCGCCTTTGGAACGGACATCCTTTTTGCTCTCCTTCTCGCGACCTTCTGCGTCAGGGGCGCGGCCAAGGGTTTTTCCGGCGAGGTCATTTCATTACTCGCCACCATAGGTGGATTTCTGCTGGCTTGGAAAGTGTCGGCAACCGCGTCGTCTTTCATCTCGCCCTTTTTGCCTCTGCGCCCCGGCGCTACCCGGGTCGTCGTTCTCTTGATCTGCTACGTCCTTATCCTGGTGGCAGGGGTTTATGTCGGCAGGATAGTCAAGAGCTTCCTCAGGTTCACCCACCTCTCGGGCATCGACAGGGGAATGGGGATTGTCGCCGGAGCCGTTAAGGCCTTTGCGTTGCTGTTGATCGTCTACGTGGCTCTCATGGCTCTTTCGCCCATCCTATCGCCTTACTGGATGAACGAAAGCGTGGCCATGAAGATGGCCGATAAATCGTGGCCGGCCGTCCAAAGGACCCTTTCCTCGATCAAACTTCTCGACCCTTCTT
>JAAYIZ010000238.1 GCA_012523215.1 Thermovirga sp. | reverse complement strand
TCTTCGGCAGGGACGTAGCTTTTTACGTCTTCGATATCCCCTTCCTGTCGCTTTTCCAGGGCTGGCTCCTCAGCACCCTGGTCACAACCATCATGGGAGTGGCCCTGATCACCCTTCTGGCGGTCCTTCCGAGGCTGCGGGAGGAAAACAGGATTTACCTTCCCTCCTTCGCCCGGGCCCACCTCTCGGTGCTGGGCGCCGTGACGGTCGTCGTCTGGGGAAGCGGGCTATGGCTTGAGCGATTCCACATCCTCCTCTCCCCCGAAGGGGTGGTATTCGGCGCGGGCTACACCGATGTGCACATCAAACTACTGGCCCTCAATATAATGGTTGGGCTCTCCTTGGTCATCGCCGCCCTGCTCGTGGCGAACATTTTCCGGAGAACCTGGAGGCTTGCCATCGCGGGGGTTGTCCTCCTGGTGGGCGCTGCCTTTCTTTTAAGGGGCCTCCTCCCCGGCGTAGTCCAGAAGTACATCGTGGAACCCAACGAGTTCGCCAAGGAAAAGCCCTTCATCGAGTTCAACATCCGGGGTACCCTCGAAGCCTATGGCCTGGAAGACCTGGAAATTATCGACTTTCTCCCCGAGGACGCCGTGACGGTTCAAGACATCGGTAACGAACCCGATACGATCAGGAACATAAGACTCTGGGACTACCGCCCCATCCTCAGGGCCTTCAAACAGCTCCAGGAGATAAGGACCTACTACGACTTCCCCGATGTGGACGTCGCCCGCTACACCTTCAACGGATCCTACCGGCAGGTCATGCTGGCCGCCAGGGAGCTCGACCATGGGCAGCTCCAGAACCCGACCTGGGTCAACCAGCACCTGGAGTTCACTCACGGCTACGGCCTGGTGATGAACTTCGTCAACGAGGTGGACAGCGCCGGCAAACCTACGCTGATCGTCAAGGACCTTCCTCCCCAGGCTTCGGTCCCCCTGGGAATCGAAAGGCCCCAGATTTACTTCGGCGAGAGGCGCTTACCCTACTCCCTGGTCCGCACGAATATCATGGAGTTCGACTACCCCATGGGCGACTCCAACGTGAGGACCACCTACCAGGGGACCGGCGGAGTGCCCATCGGGGGGGTGTTCAACAGGATCATGTTCGCCCTTCGCTTCAGGGACTCCCAGATCCTTTTCACCAACGCCATAACGGCCGAAAGCCGGATACTGATGTACCGGAGCCTGAGAGAGCGCCTCGATAAGGTGGCGCCCTTCCTCCTTTATGACAGCGACCCCTACCTGGCGGTCATCGACGGGAAACTCGTCTGGATCGTGGACGCCTATACGGCCACCGATCGCTACCCCTATTCGAACCCCGTCAGCCTCTCCGGGACCAGGCAGAAGATCAACTACGTCCGTAACAGCGTCAAGGCTGTCATCGACGCCTACGACGGCAGCATCCTTCTTTACGTCTACGACCCCGACGACCCAATCCTCAGGACCTGGCAGGGCATCTTCCCGGCCCTCTTCACCCCGGCCGATGAGGCCCCGCCCGAACTCAGCACCCAAATACGCTATCCCATGGCGCTATTTCTCATCCAGAGCGAGATCTACCGCACCTACCATATGAGCGACCCCAACACCTACTACAACAAGGAAGATGTCTGGAGGCTCTCGACCCAGGCCTCGACGGGGGACATAAACGCCTACTACCTGATCATGCGCCTCGCCGGGGAGGAAAGGGCAGAATTCGCCCTCATCGCCCCCTTCATGCCCGTGGGCAGGGACAACATGATCGCCTGGATGGCGGGCCGTTCCGACCCCCCCAACTACGGACAACTCCTGGTTTACCAGTTCCCCAAGCAGAAACTTATCTTCGGCCCCTCCCAGGTGGCCGCCCTTATTGACCAGGACCCGGAGATCGCGGCCCAACTTTCACTCTGGACCCAGCGTGGCTCCGACGTCATCCGGGGCGATATTATGGTCATTCCGCTGGGCGATTCGCTGCTCTATGTCCAGCCCCTATACCTCAGGGCTGAAAACAGCGACCTGCCGGAACTAAAGCGGGTCATCGTCTCCTCGGGCGGTAAGGTGGCCTGGGGCGGGACGGTCGACGAGGCCATTTCGACGCTGCTGTTCCGACTACACGGGACAGCGCCATTCGAGGAGAGCCTTCCCGTGTTGGAAGAGGAAAGGCCCGCGCCGCTCCGGCCGGCAACGGAAGAAGACAGTGTCGGCGAATTGGCCCGCCGGGCAAGGGACCACTTCGAGAGGGCCCAGGAAGCCGCGAGGAAGGGCGACTGGGCAAGCTACGGCCAGGAGTTGGAAAAACTGAAATCGGCCCTTGAGGCACTCCTGGATGAGGCGGAACAACCCTGGCGATGATCTTTCGAGATCCATCCGTTGACTGCGACTCGAACAAATCTTAAAATATTCTTATGCCACTTTTGTGAACTGAAGAAGGGCGGCGGAGAGATGCCGATAAAGGTCATCATCCTCATCTCCCTGGTCCTACAGGCCGCGGCGGCGATCGTGGCCTGCAGGCATCTCCCCGTTTCCCGACGACATCCGGGCCTTTATTTGTTCATCGCGGCCGTGGCACTGATCCTGGGCCGACGGCTCATCAACTTCATAGGTATCCTCTCGGGGGGAGACCCTGCCGGCAACCCGATGATTTACGAATCGACGGCGCTGGCGGTGTCGTTGCTGCTGTTGCTTGCGACGATATGGTCGGTGCCCCTCATCCGGCAATATATCTCCAGCCGCGACGAACTCTTCCAGAAGCACTCCTCGATCTCACAGGTCATAGAGGACCTGGCCGTCCCCGCCTTCGTCCTGGGAAAAGACCACGCAGTGACCCACTGGAACAAAGCCTGCGAAAACCTCACCGGCATCGCCGCTGGGGACGTGCTGGGCTCAAAAGACGCCTGGAGGGCCTTCTACCACGAAGCGAGACCCCTCCTGGCGGACCTCATCCTGGATGGCGCTCCGCCGGAGGAATTCGCTAGGCTCTACGGAGATTCCTCCCGCCCTTCGACCACCCTGGCGGGAGGCTGGGAAGTGGAGACCTTCCTCCCGGGCCTCGGCGAAGGGCGCTGGATATCCTTCGCGGCAAGCCCTCTCAGCAACCCAGAAGGGATCATCTGCGGCTCCATCGAAACCTTCCGGGATACCACCCTTCAGAAGAAAGCCAGCCTCATCCTTTTCAGGAGCGCCTCCGGGTTACGGGCGCTCCACGAGATAATCAGGGAAATATCGG
>JAAYIZ010000237.1 GCA_012523215.1 Thermovirga sp. | reverse complement strand
CCTTCTGCGTCAGGGGGACATCTTCGAGGGGGATCTCAACCCCAAGGTCGCCCCTGGCCACCATCATCCCGTCCACGACCTCGATAATCTCCTCCAGGTTATCCACCGCCTCGCGGGTCTCGATCTTAGCGATTATCCTGAGGTCGCCACCGACGTCTTCCAGCACCCTGCGGGCCTCCATGACATCTGACCTGTCACGGACGAAGGAAAGCGCGATAAAGTCCACCCCTTTCCCCACCGCCCAGCGGATATCATCGATGTCCCGGGGGGTCAGGACCGGCAGGGATATTTGCGCACCCGGGACGGATAAGCCTTTCTTTTCCCCCAACTCTCCACCAACATTCACCCGGCAGGTGATATCGTTATCTTCGACCTTTTCCACTACGAGATGCAGGGTGCCATCATCGATGAAAAGGTCCTGCCCCGGAGTGACCTCACCTGGAAGGCCAGGGTAGCTTATGCTGACCCTGGAAGCATCCCCTTCCGCAAGGGGATTCGCGGTCAGTATTATTTCGCTTCCGCTTTCAATCAAAACGGGCAAGCGACCCTTCAGATTGCCCGTCCTGATCTCGGGTCCCTTGGTATCTATCATCGTGCCCACGGGTCTGCCCAGTTTCTCCTCGAGCCTGCGCACCCTGTCCAGGTGAAATCCATGGGTTTCACGGTCTCCATGGCTAAAATTCAGGCGGGCCACGTCCATGCCCGCCTGAACCATTTTTTTCAATACTCCGTAATCCTCGCAGGCCGGGCCAAGGGTGCAGACGATTTTAGCTCGTTTCCTCATTATTTTTCCCGCTTTCAACTTCCCCATGGGCTGTGAGTATGAGGGCCCTCCCCCTAATTTTCATGGCCGAGGTGAATTCCGTGAACTGGGCGATCCACACCTCGCCGGCGTCAAGCTTCTCGGAGTGCGCGAATTTTGTCTCTGATCCTCTCGTCATGCCAATCACAGAGACACCGTTGTCCAATGCCTTTACCACAATGAAATCAGAAAGCACCGAAGGCTTGCCGTTGTTTTCCACGGGCATGCTCTCTCCTTCCGCCGGCTCCTTTTTAAAGGGCCACTTCTATTTTATACCACTTCGATGCCCCCGCCGGATAACTCGGAGATTCTCGCTGAAAGATCCGCCGAGGGTTCGACGAAAAGGTCCCTGACCTTCAGGAGGGCCTTCATGCCCTCCAGGGGAACCTCCAAGAGGACGCCTGCGTCGCCGGGATGACCCTTGAGTTCCCTGTAAACATCCCTGAGCCTCTCCTTCGGTGGGGGGGCATCATCCACAATTCTCAGCCGAAGCCATCTCCTGGCTCCGCCATCCAATTCCTCCACGGTCATGACTTTTTCTGCGATCAGAGACAGGCCGTCCCTGGTCCTGGGCACTCCCCTGACAATGAGGGGCTTCCCCTTTTCGGGGGGCGTGATACCCGACCACATCCTGGGAAAGCAAACCACCTCGATCTTACCGGAGGCATCTTCTATTTCAAGAATGCCCATGCGGTCGCCTTTCCTGGTGAACTTCTCCTGGAGGCCCACGAGTATCCCGGCCGCCACGGCGGGGCAGTCCTCGGCCCTCCAGAAGGACAGGTCGGTGATCGAGCAGATGGTGTAGGGTTGCACTACCTCCTCGTACTTGTCAAAGGGGTGTCCCGAAATATAAAGGCCCGTGGCTTCCTTTTCCATCTCCATCCTCGTGGAGAGGTCATAATCCTCCACGTCGAGGAGAATAGGGCCCTCCTCCTCGGAGACATCTTCCAGCCCCAGCAACTGTTGGCTCTGGCAATCGGAATTCCTTCTCTGGACCAGTTCGAACATGCCCGGCAGGGATTCCATGAGTTGGCGCCTGTTAGGGGTGATCGAGTCAAAGGCTCCGGCTCTTACCAGGTTCTCCATGACCGCCCTGCCGACTATCCTCGTGTCGACCCGGTTTATGAAATCCCAAAGCGAAAGGTAGGGTCCATCTTCCCGCACCCCGATTATCTGCTCCACCGTCGGTTGCCCCATCTTGGAGACGGCGCTCAACCCGAATAGGATCACGTCGCCGTCGACGCTGAAGTTGGCCTTGGAACGGTTTACGTCGGGGGGGAGAATCTTTATTCCGGAGTTCCGGACCGCCCTGACGTGGTTGGCGAGCACGTCGAGCTTCGAGTGGATGTGGCTCGACAGGAAAGACGCGTAGAATTCACTGGGGTAGTGGGCCTTCAGGTAAGCCGTCTGGTAGGTGATCATCGCGTAGGCCGCGCTGTGGGACTTATTAAAGCCGTACCCGGCGAACTCCTGGATAATGTTGAAAATATGCTCTGCGTCGGAGGGCTCGACGCCGTTGCTGGCACAGCCTCCCACGAACTGCTTCCGCTGGGTCTCCATGACGTCGGCCTGCTTCTTGCCCATGGCTCTCCTCAGCAGGTCGGCCTCTCCGAGGGTATATCCCGCGAGGGTCGCCGCGCACTGCATGACCTGTTCCTGGTAGAGGAACATGCCATGGGTCTCCCTGAGGATCTCCCTGAGGTCGTCGTGAAGCCAGGAAATCTCCCTTCTGCCGTGCTTGCAGTCAATATACTGCTCGACCATGCCGCTGCCCAGGGGGCCGGGGCGGTAGAGGGCAAGGGCGGCTATCAGGTCCTCGAAACAGTCGGGGCGCACCTGTTTGAGAAGCTGCCTCATTCCGGAGGATTCCAGCTGGAAGATGCCCAGCGTGTCAGCACGCCAGAGCAGGTCGAAAGCGCCCCTGTCGTCGGGAGGGAGGGAATAAAGGTCCGGCGCTTCTTTTCCGTTCCGCGCGATATTGGAGAGGGCCTCCTCGATCATCGAAAGCGTCCTGAGGCCCAAGAAATCCATCTTCACGAGACCCAGGCTCTCCAGGGGTTCCATGGAGTACTGGGTTACGATCTGGCCGTCGCCTATCCTTCGGATGGGCACCACGTCCGTCAGCGGTTCCGGAGTGATCACGATGCCGGCCGCGTGCTGAGAACAGTGCCTGGCCAACCCCTCAATCTTCGAAGCGTAGTCCAGCAGCATGCTCACCGAGGGGTCCTCCTTCCTGGCCTGCTTAAGGTCGGGGGACTGCTCCACCGCCTCCTCGATGGAGGCGGCGCCGGACGGCACCAGCTTGGCAATCCTGTCGACATCGGGGTACTTCATATCCAGAGCCCTTCCCACGTCGCGTATGGCGGCCCGGCTTTTCATCCGGTCGAAGGTTATTATCTGCGCTACGTGGGAGCGCCCGTACTTCTCCACGATGATCTCCAGGACCCTGTCCCTGCCCCTGTCGGATATATCGGTGTCAATATCGGGCATGCTGATCCTTTCCGGGTTTAGGAACCTCTCGAAGAGCAGGCCGTACTTGAGGGGGTCGATCTCGGTAACCCTGAGAGAGTAGGCTACCAGGGACCCGGCCGCGGATCCCCTGCCCGGTCCCACCGGGATTCCCTCTTCCTTGGCGGTATGGATTATGTCGGAAACGATCAGGAAGTAACCGGCGAACCCCATCTGGTTTATTACCCGGAGTTCATAGTCGAGCCTCTCGGTGTACTCCTCTGGCACCGCCAAGCCTTTGAATCGGGCCTGCAGCCCTTCGTGCGACCTTACGCTGAGTTCCTCTTCCAGGCTGGACCCCTGGCGGACCTCGACCCTGGGCAACCGGTAGGATCCAAAGGATAATTCCACGTTGCAGCGCTCCGCGATGGCCAACGTATTCTCAAGCGCTTGGGGAACTTCGTCCCCGAAGAGGGACCACATTTCCTCGGGGGAGCGGAGGTAAAAATCATCGGCCCCGAAACGGTAACGATTGGGTGCATTCACCGTGGCGTTCGTCTGGACGCAGAGCAGGACGTCGTGCCAGGAAGCGTCCTCCGCCTCCAGGTAATGGGCGTCATTGGTGGCCACCAGGGGGATGCCGGTCAGGGAGGACATTTTGATCAGAGCCTTGTTCGCTACGGCTTGCTCGGGTATCCCGTTGTGCAGTATCTCGAGAAAGAAATTGCCCTCGCCGAAAATATCGCGGTAGAGCATGGCTCTCTGTAGTGCTTCCTCATCGGACCCTTCGAGGATCAGGCTTGGTATCTCTCCGGCCAGGCAGGCTGAACTGGCGATGAGGCCGCCGGAATAACGGGAAAGAAGATCATGATCGACCCTGGGGCGATAATAGAAGCCATCGGTGTTCGCGATGGAGATCAATTTAACGAGGTTCTGGTACCCTTCCTGGCTCTCCGCAAGCACGAGGAGATGGTAATTCCGTCCCATGCGGTCCCTGAGGGTATGCCCCCTGGGATCAACGTAGAGTTCGCACCCAATGATGGGCTTGACTCCCATCTCGCGGCAGGCTTCGTAGAATTCGACCGCCCCGTAAAGGGCACCGTGATCGGTGAGCGCCACGGCGGGACTCCCCCAGAGGGCTGTCCTCCCGGCGAGGTCCCCACACCGGATTGCCCCGTCCAAGAGGCTGTATTCACTATGCACGTGGAGATGAACAAAGGGTCTTTTCACTGTTCGGCGGCCTCTCCTTCGGTATCTTCCGATTCATCGGCGATTTCTTCCTTGAGTACAAGCAGGTCGGCGTTGAAGGTTTTCTGTATCTCCAAGAGGCCATCCAGCCTTTCTTCTTCCATCCTGGCCCCGCCCGGGTCACTCCTGTAACTCCGGGGGGAAATCCCTGCCGGTGTTCCCAGGGATCCCTGGGGAGCCGAAAATGAAGGTGGGACCTCTTCCGTCTCACCCGGCTGGAAGTCCTCTTCACCTTGGGGAACCCCTTCCACCGGGACCGCCCTTTCTCCGCAGACCAGTTCCATCGGCAGGCCCGAGTATTGTACAAGCCTTATCGAGTCCAGGTATGCCAAGCTCCTGGGGGAAGTGGCAAGCTCGAAGGAAAAGCGCTGATCTTCGGGGAATACCACCACCACCGATTCTCCGTTCTTTTCGGAGCTGGTGGAGACGCAGGCGCAATAAAGGGGAAGGTTGTCGGCGGCCATCCCGACGACGCATTTTCTCCAATCCCCCTTGACAGCGTCGAAAATTGGAGGTGAAGGTTCCTGCGGCGCCTCGATCTCCCCGGGGGAGGGTGGTTCACACTTCGCGTTTCCGGTTTCAGGTCCAGCCTCCTCTTCCACGGCAGGGGCCTTTTCGGGTAGGGGCTCTTCCTTTATAGGTCCTATCGGTTCATCCTTCGCCCGAGGCGCCAGGAATAACCCAAGAAGCATGCCTAGGACGACTTCTCCCCTGAGACCATACCGTGCCCTAGGAAGGGTGGCCGAGCAGAAATCGAGGACCTTCCAGAGGTCGGACTCACTCCAATGTCCGGATTCGTCCCGGATGAAAGATTTATCCTCCTCGCTCAGCGGCAGGGAGTCGATTCCCTCTTCCTTCCACAAAACGGCGACAAGAATATCCCTGAAAAGAAGAAAAAGCCCCTCAAGGAGGCGTTCAGCGGTCAGACCGCGCTGAAAAAGCTCCGATAAACCCCTGAAAGCTTCGGGACTCCCCTCTCTCAGGGCAGGAACCAGCCTCTCCAGGTCGCTCCTCCCCCCCCCGCCGAGT
>JAAYIZ010000236.1 GCA_012523215.1 Thermovirga sp. | reverse complement strand
GCCTCGGAGGTCACCGAACAAGTGACCACGACGGCCGCGTCAAAGGATCCTTCCCGGGGAGTCCGGGCTCCGGCTTTCCTGAAGGCACAGCCCAGCGCCTCCGATTCGAACAGGTTGGTACGACAGCCCATATGGAGGATCCTGACCCTGATCCCCTTCAGGCTGTCAACCATCGATCGGCTCATCGATCATCATGGAAAGTACTGCAACGGCCACCACCGCCGCGGTGGGGGACCTCATCACGACCGAACCCAGGCTTACCTTGCGGAAACTTTCCCTCTCGAGGATCTTGAGCTCTTCACCGGTCCAGTCGCCCTCCGGCCCCACCGCCACGGCGGCTCCATCCCGCGTCCTCGATCCAAGGACAAGCGGAGCCGGCCCGGTGACGGCGACATACCTGTGGGAGGGCAGGGGGAGAGAAGAAATCGAGGATAGGGGCATGGGTTCGTATATCTCCGGTGGATCGGCGCGACCACACTGCTTGGTGGCTTCCATGACGATCCTCTCCCAGCGTTTCATCCTGGAAGGGATCCTTTCAGGGGTTATGCTCACAACCGAGCGGGTGCATGTCAAGGGTACGATGGTGGAAACGCCCGCTTCCACCGCCTGAGCCAACATCCGATCAAAGGCCTCACTTTTGAGAAGACCCGCCAGGAGCCAGACCTCCTTCAGCGGCCTTTCAGGCGTCTCGCCGACCACGATCCCCTTCGACCGCCCGGACGAGAGTTCCAGTCTCATCAGCAGTATCCTGCCCGGGAGCAGGCCCTCGAACAGATCCCCATGCCTGCAACGCCTGACGGAGACGAGGTGACGAGACTCCTTCGGGTCGAGGATCCAGGCGGAATCACCCTCGGGGACCGACGACTCCAGCCGTACGCGAGGCAGCGACACCCCACCAATCCCCCTTTTCTGCTTCGCTGGACGGAAGGAGTCCGCCCAGAGTGAGGATCTCCAGGAACCTTTCCCTTTCCTTCACCGTGAGGCCGGAGAAGACGGCTTTGCCTCCAACAGGCAGCACCTTGGGGATCTCCGGCATCATCACCGTAAGGGGGTCGAAAACGATATTCGCGCATACGAGGTCAGCCGTCTCGACGATACCCCTGAGAAGATCTCCGGTGCGGATATCCACGACACCATCGGGTATGCCGTTGAGGCGAAGGTTCTCCCTTATCTCGGGGATCACGGCGGGATCATTATCGGTGGCGATGACGCCGGCGGCTCCCATCCTCAGGGATGCCACGGCCAGGATCCCCGATCCCGTACCCACGTCGATGACCTTCATGCCTGGTTTGACGGTGTCCTCGAGCAATTCCAGGGCAACCTGGGTGCTCTCATGGTAGCCGGTTCCAAAGGCGCTCCCCGGATAAATATAAAGCGGAATTCTTCCCTGGAGTTCCTTCCCCTTGTGCCAGGGAGCCATCACGACGATGGACCTGCCCACCTCCAGGGGTGGGAAAGCCTCCTTCCAGGCCGTGTGCCACTGTCGGTTCTCGATCCGCCCCATATCCACGATCTTGACTCCGGGCCAGGGGTTTATCACTTCTTGGACCCTACCGATCCAGAAACCGAGATCCCTGGTGTTGCGGTAATAGGCCTTCACCGCTATCCTGCCCGGGAGTTCCTTTATTTCCGAGCCTATGCTCCCGGACAGGTCTGCCAGGGCGGACAGATCGTCCTCGTTGCCGTCCTGTCCCTCGAGCGTTATATACCACCAGAACCCTTCGCCACCCATCGCATTGAACACCTCCGGTATTTCCGGCTCTAAACAAAACGGGAGGCCCCGCCGCCTCCCGTCCGATCATAGTTTAACATGTCCCAACCGCCGGGGCATCATGAAAAGAGCTGCCTTATCCGGTCCAGCAGGCCGGCGGACTGGACGGGAACGTCCATCTCCTGGGCAAGGGCCTCGACGAGGACCCTCTCCTTTTCGCTGAGGTTCTTGGGAACATCGATGAAAACGTGAGCGTAAAGGTCGCCCCTACCCGAGCCCCTGAGCCGGGGCATCCCCTTGCCCCGGAGCCGAAAGGTCTTCCCTCCCGGGGTACCGGGAGGGATGTCGATCTTCTCCGGATCCTCAAGGGCGGGAACCTCCACCGAGGCACCGAGCACGACCTGGGGGAACTTCAGGTCAAGCCGCGTGTGCAGATCTTCCCTGTCCCTCTCGAACAAAGGATGCTTCTCGACCTTCATTGTTATGAAAAGGTCCCCCGGGGGTCCTCCGTGAACCCCTTCCCTCCCCTCGCCCGCAACGCGAAGCCTGGTTCCTGAATCGACGCCGGGCGGGATCTTGACTTCGACGATTTTCCTCGCCCTGACCTTGCCGGACCCTCCGCAGTTGGAACAGGCCTTTTCTATCTTCCTGCCCGTGCCTCCGCATTCTCGGCACGGTGAGACGCTGACGAAGGTCCCGAAGGGGGTCCTCTGCTGGGTCTCAACCTGGCCTGCACCGTGACAGAAGGGACAGGTCCTGACTTCACTGCCCGGCTCAGCGCCGGAACCGCCGCAATGCGCGCAGGTCTCGAGCTTTGGAACGGATATTTCCCTGGTCACACCCCTGAAAGCCTCCTCCAGGGTTATGGACAGGGTCATATCCAGGCTTTCCCCCCTGGCGGGGCCTCCCGAAGGACGGCCGGAGCCGAAAAAGCTGTCGAAAAGGTCACCGAAAATATCCCCGAAGGGGCCAAAACCGCCAAAAGGAGCACCCCCGGGGCCAGCGTCGCCGATGGTGCCGTACCGATCGTAGGTCTCCCTCTTCTGGGGATCCTGGAGCACCTCGTAGGCGAGGTTTATCTTCTTGAACCTTTCCTCGGCCCCGTGGTCGCCGGGATTGGCATCGGGGTGATGCTTCCTGACGAGTTTCCTGTAGGCCTTCTTTATCTCCACCTGCGAAGCGTCCCGGGGGATCCCAAGGATCGCGTACAGGTCCCGGCTGTCCTCAGCAGGCACCGCGTTTCACTCCCTAGGACTCCCCGTTCTCTTCGAATTCAGCGTCGACCGTGTCACCGTCGGCGTCCCGCCCCGAGGGTTCCTGGGTCGGCTCCCGCTGCCCGGCAGCCTGGTCGTAAAGCCGAGAGGACATCTCGTGAAGGCTCTTGGTCAGTTTTTCACAGGCCTGGCGGATCTCCGCCGGATCCTCGCCGCCCAGTTTGCTCCTGACATCCTCGATTTCCTCTCCGACCCGGGATTTTTCGGCATCGGTCACCTTGTCGCCGAGATCGGAAAGAGTCCTCTCAGTGCTGTATATCAGCGAGTCCGCCTCGTTCCTGGCATCGATGAGTTCCTTTTTCTTTCGATCGCTTTCAAGGTTCTCCTCCGCGGCGCGGCGCATTTTCTCAATCTCGGCTTCGGACAGCCTCGAGGACTGGATGGTCACATGCTGCTCCCGGGAAGTCCCCTTGTCCTTGGCGCTTACGTTCAATATGCCGTTCACGTCGATATCGAAGGTGACCTCGATCTGGGGCACCCCCCGCGGCGCGGGAGGGATACCGTCGAGAAAGAACTTGCCAAGGGTGACGTTGTCCGCCGCCATGGAGCGTTCGCCCTGGAGAACGTGGATCTCCACCTGGGGCTGGCTGTCCGAGGCCGTCGAGAATACCTGGCTTTTCGAGGCCGGTATGGCCGTGTTCCTGTCCAATATCTTGGTGAAGACACCTCCCAGCGTCTCTATGCCCAACGAGAGGGGTGTCACGTCCACCAGGATTATGTCCTTGTGCTCGCCCGTGAGGATCGCGGCCTGGATAGCGGCCCCTACTGCGACGCACTCGTCGGGGTTTATCCCCTTTGTGGGCTCCTTCCCCAGGAGTTCAACGATCTTTCTCTGCACCATGGGCATCCGGGTAGCCCCTCCAACGAGTAATACCTTGTTGATCTCCTCCCGGGTCAACCCGGAATCGTTCATGGCCCTCCTGGTCGGCTCCACGACCTTCTCCAGGAGGGAGCGGGTTATCTCTTCGAAGCGGGCCCTTGTGAGGGTCAGTTCCAGGTGCTTGGGTCCGGTGCTGTCCGCGGTTATAAAGGGCAGCGATAGGGAGGTCTCCGCCATGGAGGAGAGTTCCACCTTGGCTTTCTCGGCGGCCTCGCGCAGGCGCTGCAGGGCCATCTTGTCCCTGGAGAGGTCGATGCCCTCGTTGTTCTTGAACTCCGACACCATCAGGTCGACGATCTTTTGGTCCCAGTCATCCCCGCCCAGGTGGTTGTCGCCCGAGGTTGCCAATACCTCGATAACCCCGTCCTCGATGCCCACATCTAGGACGGATACGTCGAAGGTGCCGCCGCCGAGGTCGAAGACGAGAATCTTGTTTTCGCCCCCCTTGTCCATCCCGTAAGCCAGGGCCGCAGCGGTGGGTTCGTTTATTATCCTCAACACCTCGAGGCCGGCGATCTTCCCGGCATCCTTCGTGGCCTGCCGCTGGGCGTCGGTGAAGTAGGCCGGCACGGTTATAACGGCCTGACCGACCTTCTCTCCCAGGTATTCCTCCGCATCCCGCCTGAGTTTCTGCAGGATCATCGCCGAAATCTGCTGCGGGGTCTGCGAGGCGCCGTCGATCTCGATCCTGAAATCGGTACCCATCTTTCTTTTTATTGAAGAAATGGTCCTCTCAGGGTTGACGATGGCCTGCCTCTTCGCCAACTGTCCGACAAGCCTATCCTTGTCCTTCGTGAAGGCCACCACGGAGGGCGTGGTCCTGGAGCCCTCGGCGCTGGTTATGACGGTTATGTGGTCGCCCTCCTTGACGGCCACGCAGCTGTTGGTCGTTCCAAAATCGATACCTATTACCTTTCCCATTCAACATTCACCCCGCATGGTTTAAAAAATCTAATATCCCCGGCAGCGGCGCCTCAGGACGGGGCCCTGGCCACCTTGACCCGGGCGGCCCTCAGCACCTTGCCTGAGATGGTATACCCCGTCTGGAGCTCTTCGGTGATGATCCCATCCTCGACCCCTTCCCCGGCTTCCTCCACCGCTACAGCCTCATGGGCGGACGGATCGAAAGGCTTCCCCACCGTTTCAATGGCGGAAACACCCAGGTCTTCCAGGACCGAAAAGAATTGGTCTCGGACCATACCCACACCCTTGACGTAGGATTCGAGGTCGGATCGGTTGGCGGAAAGCGCCCTGTCCAGGTTGTCAAGGACAGGGATCAGGGCGGCGGCGGCATCTTCTCCCGCCATCGATCTGAGCCTCTCCTGTTCGCGCTCGACCCGCTGTCGGTAGTTAAAGAAATCCGCCCTGGCTCTCGCAATGGCATCGCCGAGGGCCTTGTTTTCCTCGCTGAGCCGTTCTACGAGGGCCTTGGCCGACCCGAGTTCAGAAAGCAGTTCATCATTATCGGCAGACCCTTCCCCGCGAGGTTCTTCCTCGAGCGGGGCTTCAGGTCCGTTCTCTACACCGCCGTCGCCACGGGAATCATATTCAGGGGACCCGAGCGGTTTTTTCCCTCCAGGTCTGGTCATCGGTGGACCTCCTTGTCGTTCTCGCCCTTCTCGGCAATGGTACCGAGTACGCCTTCGAGGACCGAAATGGATCTTTCGTAATCCATCCTCGTCGGCCCGATGAGGCCGACCACGGCTTTCCGGCCGCCGGCAATCGTGGAGGCCATCAGTATGGAACAGTCGGGCATCT
>JAAYIZ010000235.1 GCA_012523215.1 Thermovirga sp. | reverse complement strand
CTCTCACTTTTTTCGATGAACTCTCCAGGAGGGGGCTCGCGACGGCCCTGGGGGGGCAGGGTTTTATCGCCGGGCTCGTGGATTCGGTGCCCACCACGGCCAACGTCGAATTCCACGCCAGGATAGTGCGGGACAAATCGATCCACCGGAGGCTGGTCCAGGTCGGAGCGGAGATTGCCCGCCTGGGCTACTCGGAAGACAGGGAGATCGAGGACGTAATGGACCAGGCCGAGCGGGCGGTCTTTGAGACCACCCAGAGGGGTGTTCAGATTCCCTTCAGGAGGGTGGGGGATGTCCTTGGTCCCACCTTCCGGGCCATCGAGGAGAAATTCCATTCGCCCGACAGTTCGGTGACGGGGGTCCCCAGCGGCTTCGATGATTTCGAGAGGATCACCGGGGGTTTCCAGCCGGGCAGCCTCAATATTATCGCCGCCAGGCCATCCATGGGAAAGACGGCCCTGGCCCTCGACATAGGCATGCACGCCTCGGTGGAGCGGGGGATACCGGTTTTGATGTTCAGCCTCGAGATGGGCGCGGAACAACTGGTTCAGCGCATGCTGGGATCCCGGGCCAGGGTCGATGTCCACGACCTCCGGACGGGGATGTTCCATGAAAGCGCTTGGGAGAAGCTGGCTACCGCCGCAGGAGACCTTTCGAGAGCCCCCTTCTTCATCGATGACAGCTCCGTGCTCACCACCCTGGAATTGCGCGCCCGGTCCAGGCGCTTCAAGTCCCAGGTCATGAAAGCCGGAGATGGCTTGATAGTGGTCGATTATCTCCAGTTGATGCAGTTGACCAGAAAGACAGAGAGCAAACAACAGGAGGTTGCCGAGATCTCCCGTTCCCTCAAGGCCATCGCCAGGGAGCTCGAGGTGCCGCTGATAGCCCTCTCCCAACTCTCAAGGGCCGTCGAATCCAGGCAGGAGAAAAGACCGCAGCTTTCGGATCTTCGTGACAGCGGCGCCATCGAACAGGACGCTGACTTGGTGATCCTTCTTTACCGTCCGGGTACTATGACATGCCCACCGAAGAGAGCGATAACACCGCCGATGTCATTGTCGCGAAGCACAGGAACGGCCCCACGGGTACTATAAGGCTGACCTTTTTCAAAGAGCATGCCCGTTTCGCGAGCCAGGCCTGGTTGCCCTGAAAGGGTATCGCGCTCTATCTAGCCGAGGGGCCGCCCCGATAACCTGTCCGGATCCCGAGGTGAGGTAATTGACCGAAGAGCCAGGGGTCGGATTTTCACTTGAAGGTGAAGGCCTTATTCGGCGGGAGAGGAGGGACCTCATCCCCAATTTCCCGGCCACGGTAATTCTTTTCTTCGCGCTCGCGGCTCCAAACCTAGTTTTCTCGGGGCCCTTCTGGTTCGAGACGCTCCACCTCATGAAGTGGGCCTCGGCCTTCGTGCCAGTGGGCCTTCTTCTCGCCGTGGCCGGGGCCAGGATAGCCCTTATCATGGATGTCAGAAGGGGTTTTGTCCTCGACCCTTTCGGGGCAATCTGGCTTTTCCTCGTGTTATTTCTTATACTCCAGCCCCTTTGGGCCCCCATTACATCTATGCCGACCTTCACCAGGGAGTGGTTCTTCTTCGCCTCGCTCTGGGGGATCTATATAATCACCCGCAACGGCCTTTACGGTGGAAGACTGCGT
>JAAYIZ010000234.1 GCA_012523215.1 Thermovirga sp. | reverse complement strand
CGCACGCTTCCTATCCTGCCTATATACCCTTGTCAAGGTGCATGAAAAAACGCCGCTTCGGCCTTCGCCTTCACGGCGCGCAAGGGGTATGATAGCGAGCCTCGCAAAAGAAGTCAAGGACTTTTTTTCATGACTTTTCGTGGGTCACGCCGTTGACCGTTTCTCCAGGGCCTTGCTGAAGGACCAGTAGGTCTCCTCGCCGAAGAGGAAGAAGACGATCTCCCGCAAAGAGGTATCGGTCTCCTCCTGGAGGTAAAGAAACACCTCGTCGATCATGGCGTGGGCGCACTTGTCCACGGGGAACCCTCCCACCCCGGTTCCAAGGGCGGGGAAGGCCACGCTCTGGATTTTGAGTTCGTCGCACTTGTAGAGGCTGTTCTGGGTGGCGGCCCTGATGAGGGCTTCGTTGGTGACGAGGTCGACCCCCATGGCCGCCGCATGGACTACGTACCGGGTTTTCAACGTACCGGCAGCCGTTACGACCGCTTCCCCCGGTTCGATGGGACCCTTGCCCAAGGCCTCCCTCTCAATGGATTCGCCGCCGAGCCTCTTGATGGCCCCCGCGACACCGGAACCCATCCAGAGGGCCGAGTTAGCTGCGTTGACTATGGCTTCCCCCTCATAGCAGGTGATATCCCCCTTACGGAGGCGGATCACCGTTTCGCCGATGGTTCGTTCGGATACCATGTTCTCTCCTCCCAGCCCGTTTCGTCCTCACGGGGTCAGTGGATCGGTCATGGAACTGCCTTCTCCCAAAATTATAAGGCAACGGGGCCTCGCCCGGGAAGGTCGGGCTCTCTCTTTAACAGCGAAGGGGTCAGTACGCCCTAGCGAAAACCGCCAGTTTCGCCTTCGGGCGGCCGGTAAAGAAGCAGTCGCCCCTCTCCTCGTTCTCCATGGGGAAGCAGCGAACGGTGGCGCCCGTTTCCTCCTTGATGATTTTCTCCTCTTCAATTCCCCCGGCGAAAAAGGCCTCCACGAAACCACCCCGACCGGCGAAGGCTTTTTTGAACTCCCTGAAGTCGCCAACCCTGTGAGTGTTCTGCTCCCTGAAATTCAGGGCCTTGGCGAAAAGATCCTCCTGGATGTCCTCCAAAACCCCGGGCACCCTTTTCCCGACCTGGTCCCAGGGGATGTCAAAGCGTTCGCCCGTATCTCTTCGGACCGCCTGGAAGACTCCCTTTTCGAACTCCTTTTCGCCCAGTTCCAGGCGCAGGGGTATCCCCTTTTGGATGTTCGCGAAGAAGCGGTCCCCCGGCCTCATGTGGAAGTCGGTATCGATCTTGACGGACCGCTTGCCCAGGAGAGCGTTGAGTTGATCCGCCGCATCCTTCGCCCTGGGGAGGAGTTTTTCGTCCCTATAGGCCTGGTCGGAGCTGATGGGGATGATCACCGTCTTGACCGGTGCCACTCTAGGGGGCAAAACCAGGCCGTCGTCGTCAGAATGGGTCATCACAATGGCCCCTATGAGCCGGGTCGATGACCCCCAACTGGTGGTCCAGGCGAATTCCAGTTCGCCTTCCTTGTTCTGGAAGGTAATGTCGAAGGCCTTGGCGAAGTTCTGTCCCAGGAAATGGCTCGTGCCGGCCTGGAGGGCCTTGCGGTCGCTCATCATGGCTTCGCAGGAATAGGTGTTGTCCGCCCCGGGGAACCGTTCGCCCTCGGATTTCTCTCCGGCCAGTATGGGAAGACCCAGGACGTTCTCCATGATGTCCTGGTAAACTCCCAACATCTTCAGGGTCTCCTCCAGGGCCTCCTCGCTGGTAGCGTGAGCGGTGTGCCCCTCCTGCCAGAGAAACTCCGAGGTCCTGAGGAAAAGCCTGGACCTTTTCTCCCATCTCATCACGTTACACCACTGGTTGATCAGGATGGGCAAATCCCTCCAGGATTGGATCCACTTGCTGTACATATGGCCAATAACTGTTTCGGAGGTGGGCCGGACTATCAGCGGTTCCTCCAGTTCTTCCCCCCCGGCATGGGTCACCACGGCGCATTCCGGCGCGAAGCCCTCGACATGCTCGGCTTCCTTTTCCAGGAAGGACTTCGGGATGAGAAGCGGGAAATAGGCGTTGACATGGCCGGTATCCTTGAAGGCCTCGTCGAAGTGATGCTGGATCGACTCCCACAGGGCGTAGCCCTCGGGCCGGATGACCATGCAGCCCCTTACGGGCGCGTAATCGGCCAGTTCCGCCGTCTTGATCACGTCCAGGTACCACTGGGAATAGTCCTCATCCCTTGGAACAATATTGCGTGCCATTCATTTTTCCTCCTCATCCCGTCGCGTCTTCCCGTATCTCTTTAAATATACCGCACATTTTAGGCACAAAAGGGCGACGGGGCAAGGCCGCCTCTCGCGGGGACGTACAAAAGGACAAAAGAGTCAGGAGGATATATAATTACCCTTGTAAAGAAACGTAATCCCCTTCCTCCCCCGCGTCTTCCTGGATTCCACTGGAGGTGATCAGAAGGTTCATAAAGTACGAGGAGATCGTAAGAGAAAGCCGAAAACCCCTGAACCGTTGAAAGGAGTGGGATTGAATTGGCTGAAAGGAAGAAAATCCCCCTGGTCTGGAAAATTGCGATCGGTTTTGTGGCCGGCATTCTCGCCGGAATGGCCTTCGGCGAAAGGATCTCTATCGTCGCTCCTGTAGGCACCATCTTCATAGCGCTGCTGCAGATGCTCGTCGTTCCCCTGGTCTTCTCGAGCCTCGTGGTGGGCACTGCTTCCATCGGTGACCCCCTCTCCCTGGGCAGGGTGGGCGTCAAGACCCTGGCCCTTTACCTGATCACCACCGCTGTAGCCATCGCCATCGGGCTCCTCCTGGGCAATGTCATCAATCCAGGCGTCGGGATGGGCCTGGGGGCCGATCTCTCGGCATTCCAGGTCCCGACCCCCCCGAAGATCGGCCAGGTCATCATAGATCTTTTCCCGAGGAACCCCGTGGCTTCTATGGCACAGGCCAACATGCTCCAGATAATCGTATTCGCCATCTTCCTGGGAATGGCCGCTATTTTCGCCGGAGAGAGGGGCAAACCACTCATCAACGTGATGGACTCCGTGGCTGAGACCATGTACAAGTTGACGGGGATGGTCATGCAGGTGGCTCCCTACGGCGTTTTCGCCTTGATCGCCACAACGGTGGCGAAGTACGGGATATCGGTGATGGCGCCCTTCGGAAAGGTCATTTTCGCTGTCTACCTCGGATGCTTCCTGCACGCGGCCATCGTCTACTCGGGGCTTCTCTCAATCTGGGCCCAGTTCTCCCCCCTGCGCTTCTTTAAAGGAGTGCGGGAGGCAACGATCATGGCCTTCGTGACCCGCTCCAGCGGGGCGACGCTCCCGGTCAACATGAGGGTGACCCAGGAGAACCTGGGGGTCTCCGAGAAGATAGCCTCCTTCGTGCTTCCCCTGGGAGCCACCATCAACATGGACGGCACCGCCCTATACCAGGGCGTCTGCGCCCTTTTCGTGGCCCAGGCCTT
>JAAYIZ010000233.1 GCA_012523215.1 Thermovirga sp. | reverse complement strand
CCCCCCCATCTACTTCCTGGGGAAGATCGATTTCATGAACCGTTTCCTGGGCAAATGGTCCTACGACGACCACTCCGGGCGCGGTTCCTTCTATGGGATTTTACAGAAGGACTGATGCCCTGATCGGTCCTCGACGGGTCGATGCGCTATGACACCTCGCTCCTGACGGAGCAGGACATATATCTTTTCAAGGAAGGGCGCCACTGCCGGCTCTACGAGAGGCTCGGCGCCCATTTTCTTGACCTGGACGAGGGTCCGGGCACCCACTTCGCCCTATGGGCACCGGCGGCCGAGGGTGTTTCCGTCATGGGCGACTTCAACGGCTGGGACAAGAAGAACCGCCCTCTGAAGCCCCGGTGCGACTCCTCGGGCATCTGGGAGGGCTTCGTACCGGGAGTGCAACCGGGAGCTCTATACAAATTCTATATCGGTTCATCCGAAGGAGGCGCCGAGAAAGGAGACCCCTTCGCCCGTTTCTGGGAGACTGCCCCCAAGACGGCCTCGGTGGTCTGGAACGGTTCCCACGCCTGGAACGACGGCGAGTGGATGGCCGAAAGGGAGAGGCGAAACGCCCTGGAGAGCCCCCTGTCGATCTACGAGGTGCACCCTGGGTCGTGGAGGCGAAGGAGCGACGGTGGGTTCCTGTCCTGGCGCGAGATGGCTCCCCTGTTGGCCGAATATGCCAGGGAGATGGGCTTCACCCACGTGGAACTGCTGCCGGTGATGGAGCATCCCTTTTACGGTTCCTGGGGGTACCAGACGCTGGGGTATTTTGCCCCCACGAGCCGGTTCGGAAAACCCGAGGAGCTGATGTACCTCGTCGACATCCTCCACGGGGCGGGGATAGGGGTGATCCTGGACTGGGTACCGTCGCATTTTCCCGATGACCCCCACGGGCTGGCGAGGTTCGATGGGACCCACCTTTTCGAGTACGCCGACCCGAGGAAGGGCTTTCACCCCGACTGGAAGAGCTGCATCTTCAATTACGGACGGAACGAGGTGCGGTCCTTCCTGCTGAGCAGTGCCTCTTTCTGGGCCGACCAGTTCCACGCCGACGGGATAAGGGTCGATGCAGTGACCTCCATGCTCTACCTGGACTATTCCAGGAAGGAGGGGGAGTGGGTGCCCAACATCCACGGCGGGAGGGAAAACCTGGAGGCCCTGGAGTTCCTGAGGGAGCTCAACATCGCTCTATACAGGGATTTTCCGGACATCCAGACCTTCGCCGAAGAGTCGACGACGTGGCCCATGGTGACCCGGCCCGTTCACACCGGGGGGCTGGGCTTTGGGCTGAAGTGGAACATGGGGTGGATGAACGATACCCTCTCCTTCATGTCGAAGGATCCCAGCCGCCGGAAGAACGATCACGACTCGCTGACCTTTTCGGCCTGGTACGCCTTTTCGGAGAACTTCGTGCTGCCCCTTTCCCACGATGAGGTGGTCCACGAGAAGGGTTCCCTGATCGGCAAGATGCCCGGCGACGGATGGGAAAAATTCGCCTCTCTTAGGCTGCTTTACGGGTACATGTTCGCCCATCCGGGGAAGAAACTGCTCTTCATGGGCGGTGAGTTCGCCCAGGAAAAAGAGTGGGACCACGACAGCCCCCTGGAGTGGCACCTCCTGGAGCGGGAGCCCAACGCCGGCGTCAGGCGCTGGGTGGGGGATCTGAACAGGGTCTACAAGGAAACGAAGGCCCTCCACGAACGGGACT
>JAAYIZ010000232.1 GCA_012523215.1 Thermovirga sp. | reverse complement strand
CCCTTGCCCTGCCCACGGAGAAGAGTGTGGGCATAGCCCTCAAGACTCAGCAGATCATCGCCTGCGAATCAGGGTCTACCTCGACGGTGGACCCCCTCGCCGGGAGCTATGCCATCGAGGCCCTCACCAACGAGATAGCGCGCCAGACCCTGGAGTACATCGACAAGATAGAAGAAATGGGCGGCATGCTGGCGGCCATCGAGAAAGGCTATCCCCAGCAGCAGATCCAGGGCGCGGCTTACCAGTACCAGAGGGCCGTCGAGAGCGGCGAACGCGTCGTGGTGGGCGTCAACAAGTTCCAGGTCGATGAAGAGAACGGCGGCCGGGAACTCCTCCGGGTGGACCCCTCCGTCGGCGAAGGCCAGGAGAAGGCCCTGAAGGCCATGAAGCAGGGGCGCGACAACGTGCTCGTCGGCAACCGACTCGAAGCGATCCGATCCGCCGCCGGCGACGAAAGCGCCAACCTCATGCCGGCCATTATCGACGCGGTGAAGGCCTACGCTACGGAGGGCGAGATCTGCGGCGTTCTCCGCGAAGAGTTCGGGGAATACAGGGAAAATATCGTCCTTTAAGGGACGCCTGGTGTCAGGAGGGACGGGAAATGAACGAACGCAGGATCCGTGTTATCGTGGCCAAACCTGGCCTTGATGGTCATGACAGGGGGGCCAAGGTGGTGGCAAGAGCCCTCAGGGACGCGGGCATGGAGGTCATCTACACCGGCCTCAGGCAGACCCCCGAGAGCATAGTGGAGACCGCTATTCAGGAGGACGCCGACGCCATAGGGGTGAGCATCCTGAGTGGAGCCCACGAGCACTATTTCCGCGAGATAATCCGGCTGTTGAAGGAAAAGAACGCCGAGGACATCATCCTCTTCGGCGGAGGGGTGATCCCCGAGGGAGATATAGCCGGCTTGACCGGGATGGGCGTCGGGGCGATCTTCGGCCCCGGGACCTCCACGGGCACCTGCATAGAGTGGCTCAGGGACAAAGTACGGGATAAAAGGTCCAGGGAATCCTAGAAAGGCACTGCCATTAAGAAAGTGGCGGATACACCGGGGGCGGGCAGGTCCCGCTCCGATCGGAGGGACAGTATGAAGCCTACTGCGATAGATCATATCGGTATAGCCGTTTCCAGCCTCGACGAGGCTCTCAAATTCTGGGAGCAGTCGCTGGGGATCAGGTGTACGGGGATCGAAGAAGTGGCTGAGCAGAAGGTCAGGACGGCCTTCCTCCCCCTGGGCGACACCGAGGTGGAGCTTCTTGAAGCCACCGACCCCGAAAGCCCCGTGGCCAAATTCATCGAAAAAAGGGGCGAAGGGATCCATCATCTTGCCCTTCGTGTCGAAAACCTGGAGGAAGCCCTCGAGAAGATGAAGGCTCTCGGCCTGAGAATGATCGACGAGAAACCGAGATACGGGGCGGGGGGCGCAAGGATAGCCTTTGTACACCCCAAGACGGCGGGGGGTGTCCTGCTGGAGCTCAGCGAACGTCCGGCTTTGGATCGTGGCCAATGACCGGGAATACGTAAAAGGGAGGAAAAGAGATGTCTGAGAGGACGATTGGAGAGCTTTGCGAGGCCTTGGTCAGGCTCCGTGAGGAAGCCGAGGCGGGCGGCGGCGAAAAGGCCATCGCGAGGCAGCACGAAAAGGGCAAGTTGACGGCGAGGGAGAGGATAGACAAGCTTCTCGACGAAGGAAGCTTCGTCGAACTCGATGCCCTTGTCGAGCACCGGTGCATACACTTCGGGATGGGCAAAAAAGCCTTCCCGGGCGATGGCGTGGTCACCGGTTACGGCACCGTCGACGGGCGACTGGTTTACGTCTACAGCCAGGACTTCACCGTCATGGGAGGTTCCCTGGGCGAGATGCACGCCAGGAAGATCTGCAAGGTCATGGACCTCGCCATGCAGAACGGAGTACCCATCCTCGGGCTGAACGACAGCGGCGGTGCGAGGATCCAGGAGGCTGTCGACAGCCTGAGCGGCTACGGCAACATCTTTTACCGCAATACCATCGCCAGCGGCGTCGTGCCCCAGTT
>JAAYIZ010000231.1 GCA_012523215.1 Thermovirga sp. | reverse complement strand
TCCACGACGGCGGCAAGGTCGTCTCAAAGGTCCTGGCGGAACGGTACTCGCTGGTGATCCTGGACGTGATGCTCCCCGGGCTTTCGGGGATGGAGGTCCTGAAGGAGATCAGGAGGCAGTCCGCCATCCCCGTCTTGATGCTCACCGCCCGGGGCGACGACGTGGACCGCATCGTGGGTCTCGAACTTGGGGCCGATGATTACCTGCCCAAGCCCTTCAACCCCAGGGAACTGGTGGCCAGGATCAGGGCGGTGCTGCGGCGGGGTCGCCTTGATGGTTCCCGGATTCCCCAGGCGGGGGCCTACCGCGTGGGCGACATGGTCATAGACCCCGCCGCGAGGCACGTGAGCACCGGCGACACCCGTATAGACCTGACCACCGTGGAGTTCGACCTGCTGGAGATCCTCGCCCAGTCCTCGGGCACTGCCATGTCGCGGGAGTCCCTCGTGAAAAGCGTCCTGAAAAGGCCCTTCTCCCCCTTTGACAGGAGCCTCGACGTCCATATCAGCAACCTCCGCAGGAAGATCGGTACCTACTCCGACGGCTCCGAACGCATCAAAACCATCCGGGGCCTCGGCTATATTCTCGCCCTACCGCCGGAGGATCTCAAGCCGTGAGGGAACGGAAGCTTTTCCTGAGGATATTCCTCTGGTTCCTGGGTGCCATGTTGCTGATGGCCTTGGTGAGCGTCCTGCTGACGGTCTTCATGACCCAGCAGGGCATAATCCTCACCGGCCAGCAGGAAGCCCTGTCGAACGCCCTCGACAGGAACGGGAAAAGGCTTTTGGAGCTGTACGAGACGGAAACCCCCGCCCGCCTCAAGGAGGAAATAGAAAGGATCAGGAGCGAAACGGGTCTCGCGATATTCATCTTCGACGGGCAGGGGACGCCGGTGCCGGTCGAAGGCGCCCCCTCGGGGGAATTCCTGGTCAGGCTCGGCAAGGATGCCCTGGACCTCCTGGACCAGGGGACGACCTTCCAGACCAGGGGGGGGTTCTCGTCGGTCTTCAGAAAAGTGGCGTCCTCCTCAGGCAAGGACTACATCCTGGTGGGTGCCTTCCGGAGATCACCCTACATAGCTAGGGTCCTGACGGGCAACCCCAAGGCTCTGGCGATCCACCTCCTGGGGTTGCTTGCCACCGCCCTCGTGTTTTGCTTCCTGCTCGCGAGGTACCTCTCGGACCCCCTGGTCCGGCTGAGCAGGACCGCCCGGTCCGTCTCGGGTGGCCGCCTGGATACCCCGGTGGACGACGGGGTCAAAAAACGTTCCGACGAGATAGGGGAGCTGGCCCGTAGTTTTGAGGCCATGACGAAGCACCTGACGACCCTGCTTGAAGCCCAGCGGCGCCTCATCAGGGACATCTCCCACGAGCTGCGTACCCCCCTCGCCCGTCTCGGCGTTGCGCTCGAACTGGCGAGGAAGAAGTCCGGGGCCGTGGCGAAGGAGTCCTTGGACAGGATAGGACGTGAATCAGAGGTCCTGAATGACATGATAGGGGACCTGCTCTCCCTGTCGAGGCTTGAGGCGGAGATGGAGCACATGGATTTCGAAAAAACGGACCTTGGCTCTATCCTCGACTCCGTCGCGGAGGACGCTAACTTCGAGGCAAGGGCCATGAAACGCGATGTGATACTTATCTACTCCGACGACCTGGGGCCGGTGAGGATTTACAGCGAATTGGTTCGGAGGGCTGTGGAGAACATCGTCCGCAACGGGTTCCGGTACGCCCCCGAAGGGACTCCTGTCACCGTAAGGGCGGAACGCCGTGACAGGGAAGGCCGCCCCGGGGTCTCCATCTTGGTTCTCGACAGGGGGCCCGGCGTACCGAAGGCCGAACTGGAGGAGATCTTCAAACCCTTTTACAGGACCGAGGCGTCCCGATCCCGTGACACGGGGGGGACCGGTCTTGGTCTTGCCATTGCCCGCAAGGCGGCCCTCGCCCACGGCGGTGATATCCATGCCGAACTTCCGCCCGGCGGAGGCCTTCTCGTGGAGATGTGGCTGCCGGTCCACCCGTTGGACCAGTAAAGAATCGCCTTTTCTCCCGCGATATTCTCTTCAGAGGGTACAATCAAAAGTGCTCAGGCAAGCCATACACAGAGGAAAAAGGTGAGTTGATCCTTGGACGACAATCGCATGACGCCGCCGGTACTGGCGGCCCTGGTAGCAGTTTATTTCTTTTGGGGTACCACCTACCTGGGGATGAAATTCGCGATCGAGACGCTTCCGCCCTTCATCATGCTAGGCCTCCGGTTCACCACGGCGGGGGCCATCATGTTCGCCTGGGAGTGGGTACGGCTAAGGCCCAGGATAACCTTGAGCCAGTGGAAAGGCATGGGGATGGTGGGGTGCCTCATGCTACTGGGCGGAACGGGAGGGGTCGCCTGGTCGGAACAGGTGGTGCCCTCCAACATTGCAGCCGTCGTCGTGGCCACGGTGCCACTCTGGATAGCCATAATTCGCTGGGTCTTTCTTCGCCATGACCGGCCCGAAAGGCTGACCATCGTGGGGCTTCTGACGGGTTTCGTCGGGATAATCATGCTAGTGGCCTTCACGAGTGGCCCTTCCGCGGCCGAGGGTTACGGTCTGGGGTTCGTCGTCCTTGGTTTTTCGACCTTCCTGTGGTCCGTGGGTTCTCTTTATTCGAGGGCGGCCGATCAACCCGAATCGCCAGCCCTGGCCATTTCGATGCAGATGATCGTCGGGGGCCTCTTGAACCTTTTCTTGGGGATCCTGTGCAACAGGGGTTCCATGATATCCTTGGCCGAGATATCGATGAGATCCGCCATGGCCCTCGGGTACCTAGTCGTGTTCGGGTCGATCGTGGGCTTCAGTTCCTACATCTGGCTCCTGAAGAAGACCGATCCGGCCCTGGCCTCCAGTTACGCCTACGTGAACCCTATCGTGGCTATTATTCTGGGGTGGCTCCTGGCCGGCGAGAGGCTCAACGCGGGAAGCCTTGCCGCGACGTCGGTGATCCTCCTAGGGGTTATCCTCATAGTGAGAGGGACGGTGAGGCCGGCTATCCGGTCGTCTTGACAACCGTGGCTCCCCAAAATGAAGTGAAGGGCTCGCCCCGGGGCGCGCCCTTCCTTTTTTGATATGGGGGGGAATTTATTTCCCTCCCGGGATCGGTTTCTTTACGATCGGCGGCACCGGTTTTTTCTGCCCCGGAGCGGGCCCGGGGTTTTTCGTCAGTATCGGTGGCGCCGGTTTGTTCGGACTCTTCGGTGGTGCCGGTTTATCCTGGAACTTGGGTGGCGTCGGTTTGTTCGGAGTCTTCGGTGGTGCCGGCTTATCCTGGAACTTGGGCGGCGCCGGTTTGTTCGGAGTCTTCGGCGGTGCCGGTTTATCCTGGAACTTGGGCGGTGCCGATTTATCATGGAACTTGGGGGGTGCCGGTTTGTCCTGGATCTTGGGGGGTGCCGGTTTGTCCTGGGACTTCGGCGGCATCGGCCTTTGCGTGCTTGGCAGCGGCGACGGCCTTTCGCGATCCCGTTGCCGGTTTTCCCTCTCCCGGATCATGGAATCGAAGGCCTTCCGCTGCTTGTCGTCCAGGATCGATCGGAACCTGTCCCTCGAGTCGCGGGGCGGCGCCAGGCTTTCCTGGCGTCTCTGGAGAAGGTCCCGCCTGTACCGGTCAATATCGCGGAAGGAGCCTCGGTCCCAGTTCCTCTTAAGGTAATCCTTCTCGAGGTCCCTGTAGCGTTTCTCCCTGTCCCACTGCCGGGAGT
>JAAYIZ010000230.1 GCA_012523215.1 Thermovirga sp. | reverse complement strand
TTCTTTTGCATGGCCAGCGGGGCCGGGGTTGCCCTGGCGGGGTCTTCCGTCTCCCTGATACTGATTTTTCGAGCTCTTACGGGTTTTTCTTCAAGCCTTTTTATTGTGGGCCTGACCACCTACCAGGCTCTGGCCGTACCGGAAAAGATCCGGGGCTCTTCCTTCACCCTCGCCAGTGCCGGCACCATCGCGCCTCTTATAGCACTGCTTCCCATCGCCGAAGGGCTTTTGCGAAGAGGCTTCTTTTATGCCTATATCTGGTCACCCCTTCTGCCCGCCATCCTCTGCCTGGCTGTTGCCATCACCATTCCTCCCGACGATGATATGAACCTTGAGAATGTATATTGGGGGACCTATTCCGAGGTTTTAATGATAAACACATCAAGGACCCTCTTGGCTTCGGTAATCCTCTTCGCCATGACCGACGCCGCCATCGTCTCCATGGCTGGCCTTGCCCTGGAGAGGAACTTGCTCGCTTCATCCTTCATCTCATCCCAGGCCCTCACGGGGCTGCTGATAAGGCTTTTCGGCTTCAAGCTCATGGATCGCCTGCCACGGAGCAGGTTGGCGGCCCTGAGCTTCTCGGTGACGGCTTTCGCGTCGGTGGCCGTAACCTTTGTGAACAGCGACATCTGGATGATTTTTTGGGGGGTGGTCTACGGTATCGGAATGGGGTACGGCTTTCCTCTTCACCTAGCCCTTATCGGTGACGCGGTCCCCGCGAGGCTCCGGCCGAAGGCCACCTCGCTGGTCTGGTTTTTCATGGCCGGATGCTACTTCATCTCACCCGTCCTGACCGGTTTCATCGCCCGGTACTTGAATTTCGCCTGGGCCTTCAGGATAATTTGCGGCATTATAATCCTCTTCGCCCCAAAGGTGCACCGTCGGTTCAGGGTTTTCTCACCGACCGGGGACACTCTCAAGGAAGAATGATCATCCCCCTTTTTCGCTATCATCCCTTTCCCTGCTGGTAAATTAGCGATTCCTTTGACAGTGAACCCGTTTATAAGGTATATATTGTCTGCACCTTTCCTCACGAGGTGACTTTCCTTAAGGAGGTTTCTCGGAAATGAGAAGAGGTTTGAAGATCCTGGTCCTTGCGATGGTGATGGCTGGCCTCGTGGCAGGCGCCGCGTCGGCCGTGACATTTATCAACATCGCCACGGGAAGCACGGGAGGCGCCTATTATCCCCTTGGCGCGGCGATGGCCAAAATCTGGAACGATAACATCGAGGGCATAAAGGCCAGCGCCCAGTCCACCGGCGGCACTGTCAACAACATCCAGCTCATGGGCAGTGGTGAAGCGGAGACAGGGTTCATGGACGGTCTTTATTACTATGCCTACCTTGGAAGGGACAAATTTGAGGGCAACCCTCAGGAATACATCAGGGCCCTGGTTCCCCTCTACCCGGAGCCGACCCAGCTCATGATCGCCAAGGGAAGCGGCATCAAGACCCTCGATGATTTCAAAGGCAAAAGGGTTTCCATCGGGGCCGTCGCAAGCGGCACCGAGGTCACCGCGCGCCAACTGCTCAGGCTCGCGGGGATCGACCCCGACAAGGACATCCAGGCCGAGAACCTCGGGGTCGGCGACACGGCAACCGCCTTCAGCGACAAACGGATCGACGCCGCCGTGATGGTCGGTTCCCTCGGAATGGCGGGTGTTGTTGAAGCCGCAACCCTGGGGGTTGTCGAGTTTATCGATGTCCCCGACAACATTCGTGACAAGGTCATAGCCGAGACACCCTATTGGGTGCCCTTCACCATCCCGGCCAACTACTACTCCAACCAGCCCAACGAGGTCAAGACCTACGCCAGTTGGAACATCCTCGCCATCAACAAGGATGTCGACGGTGACCTGGCCTACCGGATGACCAAGGCCCTTTTCGAGCATAAGGATGATCTTCTGGCCGTACGGGCCATGATGGATACCATGGCTCCCGAAAATATTCAGTACATACTTATCCCGATGCACTATGGAGCCAGGAGGTATTACGACGAAGTGATGTAAGGCCGGTTCAGGTTCTCCACAAAATATTTGAGGGCCCGGGCCGGAGCGGTTGTCGGCCCGGGCCCTATCAGGAATGGGGTTTAACATGGGAAAGGACGAAACCTCCATGACACCGCTGGTTCATGAAATAGAGGAGGAAGACCTCCAAAGCATAGTGGAGAAGTACGACATCGAGAGCCGCTTTCGCCGGCCCGTCGGTTTGTCGAAGATGATCGTCTCAGCCTGGTTGATAGCCATGTCCCTTTTCCATCTTTACACCTCCGGGATAGGCCTTTTACCCACTTCGATCCACCGCGCCGTTCACCTTACCTTCGCGGTCGTGGCCGTCTTTCTCCTCTACCCGGGCCGCAAGGGCGAGGACAAGACCAAAATCCCCTGGTTTGACTGGATCCTGGCGGCGACGGCCGGCGTGGGGACGGGATACATCATATTCTTCTTCAACGAGATAGCCCGGAGGGGGGCCCAGGTTCAGCCCCATGAAGTTTGGCTCGGCATCATCACCATGGTGATGATCCTGGAGGCCGGCAGGAGGGTGGCTGGGAAGGTCCTTCCCTTCCTGAGCATCTTTTTCCTCCTGTACTGCTATTTCGGACGCTTCATGCCCTTCATGTTCATGCACAGGGGCTACTCGATCAACCGGATTATCCAGCACATGTACCTGACCCAGGAGGGCATCTTCGGCGTCGCCCTCGGGGTCTCCAGCACTTTCGTGTTCATGTTCATCCTTTTCGGAGCCTTTCTGGGCAAGAGCGGGGGAGCCAGGTTCTTCAACGAACTCGCCCTGGCCATGGCGGGACACTCTCCCGGTGGCCCCGCAAAGGTAGCCGTCGTAGCCTCGGGCCTCTTGGGGACCATCAGCGGCTCCTCCGTGGCCAACGTGGCCACCACGGGAGCCTTCACTATTCCGCTCATGAAAAAAGTGGGCTACAAACCGGAGTTCGCCGGGGCCGTCGAGGCCGCCGCCTCCACCGGGGGCCAGTTAATGCCGCCCATCATGGGAGCCGGGGCCTTCATCATGAGCGAATTCCTAGGAGTCTCATACTTGAGAATCGCGGCCGGGGCCGCGATACCGGCCCTGCTCTACTACATCGCCCTCTTTATTGCCGTCCACCTGAGGGCCAGGCACAGGGACCTCAGGGGGCTTTCCAAAGCGCTCCTCCCCTCGCTGAAGCAGGTCTTGAAAAAGGACGGTCACCTGATCGTACCGTTGTTTGTCATTATCGGCATGCTCCTGAACAGGTACACTCCCCTCGCGGCAGCGTTCTGGGGTATCATAAGCGTCGTTGCCGTGAGCCTTCTCCGCAAGCATACCCGGATGGGGATCGGTGACCTCTGCGACGCCCTCGAGGAAGGGGCGCGGTGCGCCCTGGGCGTGGCCCTCGCCTGTGCGCTCGTGGGCTTCATCGTCGGGACTTCATCGCTAACAGCGTTGGGGCTGACGATCTCCAACAACATTATCGACATATCCAAGGGTATGCTCTTCCCCACGCTGCTCCTTTCCATGGTAGCCTGCCTGGTGCTCGGAATGGGGCTCCCCACCACGGCGAACTACATCGTGACAAGCACGATGATCGCCCCCGCGCTGGTCAAGATGGGGGTACTACCCCTCGCGGCCCATCTTTTTGTCTTCTACTTCGGCATCATGGCCGACCTGACCCCGCCGGTCTGCCTAGCGGCCTT
Organism: Thermovirga sp.; assembly: GCA_012523215.1. Lineage (NCBI taxonomy): Bacteria > Thermotogati > Synergistota > Synergistia > Synergistales > Thermovirgaceae > Thermovirga > Thermovirga sp. The sequence continues at coordinate 553 of JAAYIZ010000230.1, read as the reverse complement.
CACCGGCGCCGGGATAGCCGGGGGCAACCCCAGCGAGACGGGTTTCATGGCCACCCGCATAGCCCTCGTGGCCTATCTTATCCCTTACACCTTTATCTACACCCCGGTGATCCTGCTGGAGAATTTTTCCTGGATCCCCCTCGCCATTATTGTCGTCGCGTCCCTGGCCGGCGTCTTCAGCCTGGCGGCCGCTCTGCAGGGGTGGATGTTCGATAAATTGGGCTACCCCGTGAGGGCGGTCCTGTTCATCGCCGCTGTTTCCGCCTTCTTGCCCGATTATCGTCTGAAGGTGGCGTCGGCCCTGTTCATCACCGCGGCGCTGATCGCCCTGAAGATCCTCAGTGTCCGAAGGATAGTCGCAGCGAGCCCATAGAAGGCAAGATATACAAAAAGGGGGGGGCGGTTTCACCGCCCCCCCCTTTTTTTGTCGACCTCGCTCTGGCCTGGACTCCGGCTAACTTCAGGCGAGTTCGGAAGTACAGAAGGGACAACGGATCGCCTTGAGGGGCACCGTGGAAAAGCAGTAGGGACAATCCTTCGTGGTAGGCTCCAC
>JAAYIZ010000229.1 GCA_012523215.1 Thermovirga sp. | reverse complement strand
TTATCAGCGTCGGCTTCCCTTCGGGGACAATGATCGCCTCCAGGACCTCCGGCAGCGTGAAGGATTCCTTCGGCTTCCTGGGAGGAATATGGGTGAACTGGCCCAGCACGATCCCCGCCGCGTCGTCCAGCTTCCCGGCCAGCCTCAGCTGGGTCAGCATCCTGTCGATGCGAAAAACTGGCTCGTCGGTGTCCTCAAGCAGCAGGATCTTTCCCCTGGTGTCGATCTCCCACTGGGTCCCCAGCAGGGCGCAGATCAGGGCGAGGTTCCCGCCGGTCAGTTCTCCTTCGGCCGTGCCAGGAACGAGAGTTTCCATGGGAGGTTCGCCTTCGCAAGGGATTATCTCCCCCGGTGGCTCGACGCCGGTGATCGCGCCGAGGAGACTGTCCCGGACATAACCGGGAAAGGAGCCGCGGATGAAATCGGTGGCGGGCATGGGGCCGTGAAAGGTCATGAAACCGCGGGGCCGATTCAGCACCAGGTGGAGGATGGTTATGTCGCTGTATCCGAGGAAGACCTTGGGGTTCCTGTAGATGGCGTCGAGGTTCAAACGCTGCGGGAGCCTTATGGCGCCGTCTCCCCCACGGACGCAAAAGACGCCGCTGACCTCCGGGTCGAGGAAGGCCCTGTTGATGTCATCGGCCCTGACGAAGTCCGTTCCTGCGTGGTAACCCTCGGACTCGTAGCAGCTCCTGGAGAGTTTGACCGTGAACCCCATGTCTTCGGTGACCTTGACCGCCTTTTCGATGGAATCCATCGAGGACTGGCTCGAAGGGGATACGAAAGCGACCGTATCTCCTTCCCTGAGGGCCGGGACTTTCCGCATCGCGAGACACCCCTTTATCGTGTTTTTTTCTCCGGTGGCCGTCGCTCACAGAAACAAGGATAATGGATAGGGCTCCCGATAGCACCTCCGGGTGCGAGCGACCGGGTTCGCCCGAAAGGAGGGTCTTCAGTGATATTCGATCCGGGACTCGTCCAAGTCTACACCGGCGACGGGAAGGGTAAGACCACGGCCGCCCTGGGCCTTGCGCTGAGGGTATGCGGCCACGGAGGGAAGGTTGCCTTCATTCAGTTCATGAAGGGCTGGGATTTCTACGGGGAGATAGCCGGGCTCTCCTTCCTGCCCGGCGTCCGTCATGAGCGCACCGGCACTCCGGAATATGTCTACCGGGGCAGGGAGAGCGAAGAGGACCGCCGTGAGGCCGCCAAGGGGCTGTCCTTGGCGAAGGAATGCCTGGTCTCGGGTTTCTACGACCTGGTCGTGCTGGACGAGATGAACGTCGTGGCCGACTACGGACTCGTCGACCCGGAAGAGGCGGCCGGCGCCATCAGGGGAAGACCTCCTCACGTGGAAGTAGTCCTCACGGGGAGAGACGCCCCGAAGGTCTTTCTCGACATGGCCGACCTCGTGACGGAGATGAAGGAGATACGGCACCCTTTCCGCAAAGGCCTCTCCTCGAGGAAGGGTGCCGATTTCTGAGCTTCCGACTGGCCAAGGTTTTATATTGGATGTAGAATAATGCATCTCTTCTTAATAGTGGTAATGATAATCATGATCATCTAGCCCGTCCTTCGGGCAAAAAAGGAGGTAGGTACGTTATGAATAAGCGTTCGGATTTATTGTCTTTCGGAGCACTCGCGGTTATCTCGGCGGCCCTTTTTTCGGGGCATTTTGGCGTGGGAGACGTGATCTTCCCTCCGATCCTGGGCAAGGGCGCCGGGGCGGCCTGGTTCACCGCCGCCATGGGGTACGGGATCATAAACAGCCTGGGGGTCCTGGTGGCCTATCTTGCCGTGGCGCGGCAGCAGAAGACCCTTCTCGAGATGAGCTCCCGGACCCTGGGAAGGGCTTTCGGCGTGGTTTTCACCACGATATGCATGCTGATCATAGGCCCCGTCTTCATCCTTCCCCGCGTCTCCTCAGCCACCCACGAGATGGCGGTGGCCCTTTTCTTCCCCAACTTTCCCCTCGTGGCGACGCTGGCCGTGTTCTTCATCCTGAACTACTGGGTGGCCTGCAACAGGGCCCAGGTCATCGACAGGCTTGGCAAGGTTCTCTCACCGGCACTGATCATCTTCATGGCCATTCTCATCATCAAGGGGATCGTCTCGCCGATCGGCCCGGTGCCGTCGACGGGCTGCGAGAACCCCCTCGCCGATGGTGTCATCAACGGCTACAACACCATGAACGCCCTCGGGGCCGCCCTGTTCGGGGGATGGGTCCTCAAGGAACTGCACATGAGGGGCATCACCGATAAGGACGCCCAGACGCTGAACCTCTTCTACATCGGCCCCGCCGTCGCCCTGGCGCTCCTGGTCACGTCCACGGGCATCACCTACCTGGGCGCCACGGCCGCCACCGTCTTCCCCGAGGCCGATATAGGCGTCTACACGGTCCTGATCGCCGAAGGAGTGCTTGGAGGGGTGGGCAAGGCGGTCTTCGCGCTGCTTTTGGCCTTCGCCTGCTTCACCACCTCCGTGGGGCTCACCTCCACCGCCGGCGACGTCTTCCAGGAGATGTCCGGCGGTAAATTGCAGTACAAGGCCATCGTCGCCGCCTCCAGCGTTGTGGGCTTCGGTATAGGGACGATTGGCCTCGGCAAGATCGTCGGCTACACCGTTCCCTGGCTCATGCTGGTTTACCCGGCTATCATAGTGCTGCTGGTGGGGAGCCTTTTTGACTTCGGCAAGTTCAAGCCGGCTCTCCAGGGCGCCATCGTTACGGCGGTCATTTTGAGCATCGGCGATTTCCTTGGGGCCAT
>JAAYIZ010000228.1 GCA_012523215.1 Thermovirga sp. | reverse complement strand
TTTTTCCGTCGTCCTGCGGGATCTTCCATTTCCTCATCTCCAGCCTGAGCATCGACAGGGCCAGGAGAAAACCGCTCAAGTCCATCGCGGGAAAGGCCAGCCAGACCCCGTCAGTGCCCAACAAATGGGGGAGGATCAGCAGCATGGGAAAACAAAAGACGATATGGCGCAGGACCTGCAGGATAAAGGTCGCCCTGGCCCTGCCCAGTGCCTGGAAGGTGTAGCTTGTAACGATGTATAAAGACATCAACGGCAGCAGCATGTACCCGAGCCGCAGCCCCCTTACCGCTATGGCGCCCAGTTCCGCGTCTCCCCTGGAAAAAAGGTTCACCAGGAGGACCGGGAACAATTGGACGATCACCCAGAAAAGGGTGAAGATCCCGGCGGCCGCGATAATGGCCAGCTTCACGATTCCCCTCACCCTGTCAATTTCCCCCGCGCCGTAGTTGAATCCCACCAACGGCTGGACTCCCTCGCCGATTCCAAGGGCGGGAAGATAAAAGAGGGAATCAAGGCTGAAAAAGATCCCCACCGCCGAAATGGCCAGGTCTCCCCCCAGGCGTCCCATTATCCTGTTTATGATTATCAGCAGTGCCACAAAGGAGACCTCGAGCAAACCCGGGGATATTCCTATGGCCAGAGCGGGCAGTATGACCCTCCTCCTCGGAAGCAGGAAGGCCCGCCGGATCTTGAGGCTACTGTGGCGTCGGTAGAAAGCTATAACCCAGCCCAGGGCCACGACCTGGGCGAGGGTGGTTCCCCAGGCAGCTCCTTTGACACCCCACCCCAGGATCGCTATGAAGAGCCAATCGAGAAACAGATTGGTCAGGGTGCCTACCAGCATGGTGCCCATGGCCCACCGAGGGGCGCCTTCGGCCCTCATCAGTCCGTTCATTGAAAAGGTCATTATCAGGAAAGGCATTCCCAATGCTACTATCTGCAAGTAGTCCAGGGCGGGTCCTATAACCAGGTCGCTGGCGGCGAAGAGGCGAAGCATGGGGTTTCCGCAGCAGAACCCCGCCAGCAGGAGCAAAAAACCTCCGGCGAGGGCCATCAAAAAGGCGTTCGCCAGAACCTCTTCTGCCCGGTCCTTGTCGCCGCGACCCAGGTTTCTGGAGACGATGGATGAAGAGCCCACCGTTATCAGGATCCCGGCAGTGATGGCAAGTCCGAAATAGGGGAAGGCCACGGTGACAGCCGCCAGTCCCTGGGAACCCACTATTCGACCGATGAACATTCGGTCGACGATGTTGTACAAGGCGTTGGAGAGCAAGCCGACTATGGCCGGCATGGAGAAACGAAAAAGAAGACTGCCGATGGGGTCGCGCCCCATCACGTCCGTGCGTGTATCGTAAGACAAGTTCTCACTCCTCGCGGATGCCTCTTGCTTAAAACCTGGGGAGGGGTTGAGGGATGGCTCCGCCTCCCCTGGATTGTCCAAGGGAGAAAAGAGCCAGGGGGCCACCGGCGTTATTCAGCCCTGGTTGACCCAGGGCCATCATGGTTCCGGCCGTTTCCCCAGGCCGCGAGATATAGTACTCGCACGACCCTGTTTTTGACAAGGATGCCTTGTCAAAAACGAGGAGTGGGATGGCGAGGGATACCGGATTTTTCTTTTACTGAAACCCCGATCCCTCCTTTTATTGCACTCCCTTCGAGGAGTAATCCTATTCTTTGCGATTTCGCCCGGCAATTTCCGGGATTACACCTTCAGACCTTTTTGATTCAAGGTTTTACCGTCTCCAGCGGAAACAGGGTTCACCGGCCCCGTAGAAAGCAGCTTTTTCTCCCTTCATGAAGGCCCAGTTCTGGTTGCCGTAGTCGAAGTGCCACCACTCGTCGGGGAAGTTGGTGAATCCCACCTTGGTCATGACCCTGAAAAGCATTCGGCGGTTGTCCAGCGCCTCGAGGGCCTTTCCCGAGATCGCCTCCCCCGACGACACTTTCTTTTCAAAATAGACCGTCTCGGACCTGTTGGTGGTCTCGTCGAAATACGAGCCCATGAAGAGGCAGAGGCCCTTATCGTCGGCGATGGTGATGTCTATGGCCCCGCCCGTCAAATGGGGCGAAGGACGTTCAATCTGGGTGGAGGGGAAGGCCACGAAGCGGGACGCCAGGAGG
>JAAYIZ010000227.1 GCA_012523215.1 Thermovirga sp. | reverse complement strand
TCTGTTCTGAGAAAGGTTCTCTCCCTGGAGATTCCGTTTTCCTTCCAGGATTTTCCGTTGGAGATGCAGTTCTGGGTGAAACCCTGCAGGTGGTCCAGCGCCTGGGCAAACCGGGATTCGGGGGTTTTGCCCTCTTCGAATTCGTCCCATAGACTCCTGAATTTCCTGGCGAGATCGTCGGGGAGAGAGGGAAACAGCCTATCGGCCGCCACTACTTCCCTTTCCCTTTGGCCCGCCACGCCGACTTCGTCGAAGGCGTAGGTGTCACCGGCGTAAATCTCGACGAGATCATGGGTCAGGACCAGTTCCAGGGTCCTCAGGAGGTCAGCCTCGAAGCCGATCTCGTCTCGGAGCAGCATTGCCCAAAGTGCCAGGTGCCACATGTGTTCGGCAATGCTTTCCCGGCGGCTGGCATCTCCGAGGTAACCCTTCCTGAGGACGGACTTGGCCTTGTCCATCGTGATGAGAAATTCCAGGATCCTGCCCGTTCGTTCATTCATAAAAAAACCTCCCCGGTGATTCCTTTTGCCCCTGTGTCCCCCGATACATTCAGGGCAGTTATTTGCGTTTGAGAACGGATGCGTTATAAAGGGTTGAGTGAGGCATTCCGATTTCCCTTTTCAAAGATAATTATTAAAGGAGGTACGTTGTCGATGAAGATCGATGCCAGGTACATGGACATACCAGAACGGAGAAAGGATTTTCCCGCCCTCTTGAGGGTCCATAACGGTTACCCCCTGGCTTTTCTCGATGGTCCCGGAGGCACCCAGGTCCCCCAGTCGGTTATAGATGCCGTAACATCTTACTACCATACCTGTAACTCCAATACCCACGGTTTTTTTGTGACCACCAATGAGACGGACAAGATCATCGAGGACACGAGGGAAACCGTGGCCACCTACCTGGGCGCGGACGGGGGTAAGCATATCTCTTTCGGGCACAATATGACCAGCCTGAACTTCTCCCTTAGCCGGGGAATAGGCAAGATCCTTTTACCCGGCGATGAGGTGTTGATAACTCAACTCGACCATGAAGCCAACAGGGGACCTTGGCTTTCACTCAGGGACGAAGGGGTAGTTGTCAGGGAGGTTGCTCTCCTTCCCGACGGCACGCTGGATTACGATGATTTCGCCGCCAAGATCAACGAGAACACGCGGCTTGTCGCGATGGGTTATTCGTCAAACGCCCTTGGTACCGTCAACAATGTGGCTCTCGCCAGGGAAATGACTCACAAGGCGGGAGCCTGGCTCCTTGTCGATGCCGTCCATTATGTCCCGCATTTTCCCGTTGATGTCCAGACCCTCGGGGTGGATTTTCTTCTCTGTTCTTCCTACAAGTTCTACGGGACCCATATAGGAGTTCTCTACTCGGGCGAAGGACTCCTGGACCGGATTCCTGTGCACAGGCTGAGAACCCAGGAGCAACACGCACCCTACCGGATTGAGACCGGCACGCTCAACCACGCTGCCATCGCCGGGGTCAAGGCAGCGGTGGAATATATTTCCACCCTCGGTGTCGGCGATGATTTACGCTCAAGGATAGTAACCGGCATGAAAAGGATCGGCGAGTACGAACACATCCTTGGAAAAGAGATATATCATGGTTTAAGAGAGATCAAAGGAGTTGAAGTAATAGGCCCGGACTTTGATTCAGGGAATAGGGCTCCGACGGTCTCCTTTACCATGGAAGGCATGAACCCAATTGAAGTCTGCAGGCTGCTCGACCAGCGGGGTATCTGTGCTTGGGACGGTCACTTTTATGCAGTGCGACCCATAGAGGTCCTCGGCCTCCTGGAAAAGGGCGGGGTAACTAGGGTGGGAGTGTCGCTCTATAACACCGCCGAGGAAGTCCAGAGGCTGCTGGAAGCCGTCAACGATATTGCCAAGGGAACGCTTCGGGAGGATTGAAGATGAGGGCCCTTTTCGTTGGTTTCGGTAAAGTTGGGAAGAAAGATTGCCACGATCCTCTCCAGGGAGAGGTCGATATTTCCGGGACTGAAGCCCCTTCACGATCTCGTCACGGTGGGAATAGTCACAAGGAAAAGCGGCGCCTTGGTCTCCTCCAGCGGCGTGGACCTTGAGGGAGCCCTGGAGGAGATGGAAACCCACGGATGTTTCAACGACAATGCCAGGCCCTTCTGCAGGATCACCGCCGAGGAGGCGGTATCCAACCTTGATTGCGATGTAATGCTGGAATTATCGACCCTTTCGATAGGAAATAAAGATGAACCGGCTGTGTCCCACGTCAAGACAGCTTTGAAAAGAGGCTGTCACGTGCTTTCCGCCAATAAGGGTCCCGTGGCTTTCGCATATAGGGAACTGTCGGAACTGGCCAACCTCGCCGGGAAAAAATTTCTCTTCGAGACGACTGTCATGGAGGGCGCCCCGGTTTTCAACCTTTGCCGATCATGCCTTAAGGTTTGTGTAGCGGAATCGGTCGACGGAATAC
>JAAYIZ010000226.1 GCA_012523215.1 Thermovirga sp. | reverse complement strand
CCTTTGACAGGCTGGAACCCCTTGGCCCAGAGGCGATCCCCGTCTTCGTCGGCGACGCCTCCGCCCTGGCATCCAAGTCCGACACGACCGTGGCTACGGCCATCGGGACGAGCGCCATCGGCGCGGTTCTTCTCGGCCCTGTGGGCCTCGTGGGAGGCCTGCTCGTGAAAGGGGACGCTCCCGATGTGGTCCCGGGAACGCCGATCTACCTGGAGACGGCCTCTTCTTCGGCCGTGAAGGGTTACCCGGTCCCGCCCTCGATCCAGGCGGTCCAGGGAGAGGGCCGACCGCCCGTCCCGTCGGAAGGGCAGCAAGTCCAGGAAGAATTTGAACAACCCATGGAGGGAGACGACTTCCTTGAGTAAAGGCAAAAGAATCATCGCCGTGGTCGCCGCGGGGGTCTTGCTGTTCACCGGGGTGGCCATGGCCGTCGACCTAGGGGACCTCATCGGGGTGATCGGGGGTGGATTGGTCGTAGGCGCCTTGGGTGGCCAGATAAATGATTTCATCAACACCGTCACCTTCAACCGCGGCGTGGGCACCGACGAGGAGACCAAGGTCATCCCCATAGTGTCGGTGGGCAGTGGCACCTCCATCGGCGCGGCCCAAGTGGCCGGCCCCAAGGCGGAAGTGGACAAGGTCAAGGCCGTGGCGGAGCTCTCCGTCAGCTTCATGAAACGCGTAGGAGTGAGGGTGCTGATCCCCATCGACTCCACCAACCCCCTGGAAAGGTTTCGCCGGGTCCAGAAGGTCGGGGTTTCCGCTGTTATCGACTACAAACTTTAGTTGGGGTTTTTCGCCCATGGTTTCAGCCTGAACGGGGGGAGTGCGGTGGTTCCTGAAAGCAAGCGGCGCCTTTTCATGATCGCCGCGATCGTCTTGTTCCTGCTTTTCTCCGTGGGGCTTGCCAGGGACCTCCTCCTCGGCCGGAGCGATGACGCCCCGGCCCCGGAGATTCCCATGGTGATCGTGGAAGGTCTCGACGTCGTCAGGCAGGAGAAGGGTGGAGACTGGTACATGAGGGCCGAAAGGGCCCAAAAGAAAGAAAATCTCAGTGAAGCCGAAAACATTGACGTTCAAATCCGATCAAAGGCAGGATCCCTCTGGGATATAACCGCCCCGAGGGGGATGATTTTCGAGAGCTCCGGCGAAATCAGGCTTTTTGAAGTCCTGGGGCATATCTTACACCCCTCGGGTGAACTCGATTGGAGCGCACCCACCGCCGAATGGGATGACGGGGATTCGGTCTGGAGGCTCCCTGAAGGTCTTGAAGCCCGGGATGATCGCCTCGTCCTCGAGGGAAGCAGGGGCTGGATAACCATGTCCGGTTCAGTCGTCGTGGAGGAAGGAGCCGTGGTCACATGGCAGGGGAAAACCCGCTAAGGCTGGGCATTTCGTTCTTCGCCCTTTCAATTTTTTTGCTCCTCTTTCCCCTCACCGTGATGGCCGGTGACGGCCGGATAGTGCTGGAGGCGGACAGGGTCGAGTTCGACCAGGCCTCGGGTCTCGCCGTTGCCACGGGGAACGTGCGCATCAGCAGGGACCTGGTAAGGGTCTTCGCCCCCAGGGTCGAGTATTCGGCGGCCGATAACACCATCGAGGCCTTCTCGGATCCCGGCGGCAGGGTGATACTTTTCCACGGTTCCCAGAGACTCGAGGGCCAATGGCTCACCCTCGATATGATCTCCGGCGAGGGGCTCTTCCGGAACGCTTCGGGCAGTTTCCCTGCTGAAAAGGGCGAGGTTTACGCCTCGGGTTCCGACGTGACCACGATCCGCGTCAAAGAGGGGCAGCGCCTCGAGTCGGTCCCGGTGAGGATTCAAAAGGGTCTTGTGACGGGGGACCAGGTCTACCGGTGGAAGGATGTCGGTTTCACCACCTGCCCCGCCGAGATCCCCCACTACCAGTTGGTTTCGAAGCGCCTCGTGATCGTCCCGGGCTACCGGATCTTTGCCTCGAAGCCGGCCATCTACATAGGGGGAAAGTACCTTCTTTCGTACCCCTTCGACTATGTCATCGATCTTTCGGACGGTAGCCGCAGCCAGTTCCTTCCCCGGGTGATGTACGAGGGAGACAAGGGTGTGGGGGTATCCTATGGAGCCCCGCTCGTCATGGGCGATGTCAACGTGCTGTGGAAGGCCTTCCTTTGGTCCGACATAGGATTCGAGGGCATCCTGTCCGTTGATTACCGGTACAGCGAGGGAATCCTTCTTTTTGCCGATGCCTCCTACACCTGGGACGGGGATAGAGAGGAGAAAAGGCTCCGCCCGAGATGGGGCGTGGATTACGAATTTGGAGGATGGACGGGAAGGTTGTGGTGGTCCCGGGCGGAGAGCGTCGAGGTGGAAAGGGACCTGGGCGATACCTTCAAAGGCGTTCTCGACAGGAGCCCCGAGTTTACGCTGTTCTCACCCTGGTGGTCCCTTCCCGCCTCGACCGGGCAATGGCGTTTCATGGCGACCTGGGGTGATTACGAGGTCTCTTCCGAAGGGGGCACGGTGAAGTCGGGGGCTTCCAGGCTTGGCCTCGGGGCGGCTTACGAAGGTGAGGGGAAGCTTGGAAGCATCAAGCCCTTCTGGGGGGCCGAGTACTGGTGGTACGACTACGGGTCGGCTGACGGTAGCCAGAAGATCATGACCGTGAGGCTCGGCCTTTCCTGGCCCCTGGGTCCGGTCACCATGACGAGCCTCTGGAGGAAACGCTGGGTCGAGGGAGGATCGCCCATGGCCTGGGACGATCTCTCCGACAGCGAAGTCTTCTACCAGAAGGCCCTGATCCCCTTCGGGGAGCACTGGAGCCTCGTCGTCCGGGGCGGCTACAACCTCCGCGAGAGTAGCCTCGATGAGATGTACTACCGCCTTAGTTACGACAGCAAATGCTGTTTCAGGGTTGACCTGGTCTACCGCGATGACCTGGTCGGCGAGGACGACTGGGCCGGCTTGGTCTTCGTCCTGAACGCCTTCCCCAGCAACCCCTTTTTCCTGGGCGCGAAAGAGGCCGAGGAGTATATCCCATGATGCCAGCCGATGCTACCAGGGTGGCCGTTCTTTTCGGAGGCGATAGCCCCGAAAGGGAGGTTTCCCTCTCCAGCGGCGGCGCCCTATGCTCCGCCCTGGGGGCCGCAGCTTTTCTCGTGGAACCCCTGGAAGCTGATAACTCCCGATCCATGTTGGAAATGATCGAGCGCTCAGCGGCCGATATCTTCTTCATCGCCCTCCACGGTTCCTGGGGGGAGGACGGAAGGATCCAGGCAACCCTGGACCTGATGGGGAGGGTTTATACTGGATCGGGTGCCACGGCCTGCGCCCTGGCCATGGACAAGCGGGCGAGCAAGGCCCTCTTCTCAGCCGACGGCGTGCCGACGCCGCGGGCGGTCTTCCTGTTTTCTGGCGAAAGGGTTTCCGGCGATGCCGGGAGAAAGGCAAAGCAGGCCCTCGAACGATGGGGAAGGATCGTGGTAAAGCCCTCGGGGTGTGGGAGCACGGTGGGAGTGACGATAGTATCCTCGCCTTCGGAGGTGGAGAAAGCCCTTTCGCTGGCCTTCTCCTTGGATAGCGCCGCCCTTGTGGAGGAGTACATTCCCGGGAGGGAGGTCACCGTAACCGTGTGGGAGGAGATGGGAAAGATCTCCATCCTCCCCGTGATCCAGATAGAATCCCGCCAGGGTTTTTACAACTACCAGGCCAAGTACACCCCTGGACAGGCGGAGTACCTCTGCCCCGCACCGCTGGCCCCCTCCGAAGAGGCTGCAGTGGCGGAAGCAGCCATCGCCGCCCACAGGTCCCTGGGCTGCAGGATCTTCAGCAGGGTCGACCTACGGCTGACCAGGGAGGGTTATCCGTTGGTCCTGGAGGTTAATACGGTACCCGGCATGACGGCCACGAGCCTGGTGCCGAAGTCCGCGGCCGCCATGGGGTGGGATTTCGATGAACTTGCCCGGAGGATCGTCAGGTCCTCCCTTGAGTTGAGATCCGCGGGAACCCGCCTTTTAACCCGACGGTAGGATGGAGATATCCGTAATCCTGAACTTCCTGGTGCCCTTGGGAACCTCGACGGTGAGTTCCTCCCCGATGACCTTGCCGATCACGGCCTGCCCAACGGGGCTGCTGGCGGATATCTTGTTTGCGGCCGGGTCCGACTCTTCGGAGCCGACAATGGTATAGCGAAGACTGTTGCCGCCATCGAGATCGAGCAGGGTCACCGTCGTCCCGAGGCCGGCCCTCGAGGGATCGATGTCCTCCGGCTCGACTATCTTGGCCTTGCCCAACTGGTATTCCAGCCACTGTATCCTCGTTTCCAGCTTGCCTTGGGCTTCCTTGGCGGAATGGTACTCTGCGTTCTCGTTGAGGTCCCCGAAGCCACGGGCTTCCTCCAGCAACTTTGCGATCTCCTGGCGCCCCTCGCTTCTAAGCGAGACCAGTTCTGCCTTCAGTTTCTCGTATCCCTCCCGGGTCATGTCGATGTGGTCGGAATTTGTAACATCTGACATGTGACAGTCCTCCCTTCGGGGGGAATATGATGTCCGCTGATGGCGTATTTTAACAGACTGTCAAAAGTTGGGCAACAGGGCCAAAATTCCCTTGACAAATCCCCTTGACAAATCCCCCTGAGGGTCCTATAAAGGACGGTAACCGCAGAACATCGCGGTTTAAGATAACGCAAAGGCTATGAAAGGGAGAGTAGCCGTTTTTAGCGCGCCAGAGAGGGGGACCCAAGG
>JAAYIZ010000225.1 GCA_012523215.1 Thermovirga sp. | reverse complement strand
GTGTTCGATGGCCAGGTCCTGGAGTTCGCAGTCGCCGCTCTGGGAGCAGTACATGCAGAAATGGTTGCGCCCGGCGAAGATCAGTTCCAGCATCTGCCTCCGGTATTCCCGGAGTTTCTCCGTCTGGGTGTGCACCACCATGCCATCCAGGGCGGGAGTGGTGCAGGCCGTCAGCATTTTGGGGTTCTTTTCCACCTCGACGACGCACATGCGGCAGGACCCTATGGGGGTCAGGCCCTCCAGGTAGCAGAGGGCGGGGATGTAGACGTCATTCCTGCGGGCCACTTCCATAAGGGTGTCACCCTGGGCCCCCTTGCACGTTTTCCCGTCGATGGTAAGAGTGATCTCTTTCATCCTTCTATCCCCCCGCCTATTATTCTTTGGAGACTGCCCCGAAGGGGCAGACCTCCAGACATGTCCCGCACTTGATGCACTTTTCCTGGTCGATCACATAGGGGGTATTCCTGTCGCCGGAGATGCAATTCACGGGGCAGTTCTTTGCGCAAAGGCCGCATTTCCTGCATTTTTCCGGGTCGATGACGTAGGAGATGAGGGCCTTGCAGACCATTGCGGGGCACTTCCTGTCCGTGATGTGAGCCTCGTACTCGTCCCGGAAATATCTGAGGGTGGTGAGGACGGGGTTGGGAGCGGTCTGCCCCAGGCCGCAGAGGGACATCTCCTTGACCATCACGGCCAGGTCCTCCAGTATCCGGAGGTCCTCCATCCGTCCCTTACCGGAGGAGATCTTGTCGAGGATCAGGAGCATCTGCTTCGTGCCCTCCCGGCAGGGGACGCATTTGCCGCAGGATTCCTTCTGGGTGAATTCCAGGAAAAATTTGGAGACGTCCACCATGCAGGTATCTTCGTCCATGACCACCAGGCCGCCGGAACCCATAATGGCGCCCGCGGCGGTGAGGGACTCGTAATCCACGGGGAGGTCGAGATGTTCCTCGGCGAGGCATCCTCCCGAGGGGCCGCCGATCTGGACGGCCTTGAACTTCCTGCCGTTCAGGATGCCTCCTCCCATGTCGAAGACGATATCCCTGAGGGTCGTGCCCATGGGCACTTCCACCAGGCCCGTGTTGTTGACCTTGCCGGTCAGGGCGAAGACCTTTGTCCCCTTCGACTTCTCGGTCCCTATGGAGGCGTACCAGGCCCCGCCGTTGCGGATGATGGTGGGGACGTTTGCCCAGGTTTCCACGTTGTTTATGTTGGTGGGTTTGCCCCAGAGGCCCTTGTTGGCCGGGAAGGGCGGCCGCGGGTAAGGCATCCCCCTTTCGCCCTGGATGGAGGCCATCAGGGCGGTCTCCTCGCCGCAGACGAAGGCGCCGGCTCCTTCCTTGATGTGCAGGTGGAAGGAGAAGTCCGACCCCATGATGTCCTCGCCGATGAGGCCGTACTCTCCCGCCTGGGCGATGGCGCCCCGGAGCCTTTTGATCGCCAGGGGGTATTCGGCGCGGCAGTAGATGTAGCCCTCGTCGGCGCCTATGGCGTAGGCGCCCAGCATCATGCCCTCTATTACCGCGTGGGGGTCGCCCTCGAGGAGAGACCTGTCCATGAACGCGCCAGGGTCGCCCTCGTCGGCGTTGCAGAT
>JAAYIZ010000224.1 GCA_012523215.1 Thermovirga sp. | reverse complement strand
GGGGAAGGCTCTCTTCATCATCCGCTACAGGGCCAACAAGCCCTGGACCTTCAACACGGGCGACCTCTCCGTCGGGGGAAGGCGCCTGGAACGGGGCGACATCCTCACCGACAAGACTTTCATCGTGGAAGGAGACCTCCCGACCGGGACGGAGGGCATCCTTTCGGCCGCCGTGCCCCTGGAGAAGGCATCGCCCGGCAAGGCGACTACCCTCGCCTACCTGGAGGACTCCGTTGAATGGACGGTGCCCGCGAAATGACCGGGGATCATCTTTTTCGATGTGCCTCCTGCGGTGAGCGCTTCGCCAGCGGATGCCGCCCCTCCCGCTGCCCCGCCTGCGGAGCAAAGGCCTTCATCCACGAATCGGGTCCGCCCCTCGGCAAAGGATCGAAGGGCTGTTCCGGTTCCTGCTCGGGGTGCTCCGGTTGCCGGTTTTGAAAAAACCCCATGACGACCCGGTCGTGCTGGGTATCGAGACCAGTTGCGACGACACCGGAGTCGCTGTCCTGGGCTTCGATGGCGGGGTCAGATCATCCTTCCTCTCCAGCCAGGCCAAGGACCACGCCCTCTTTGGCGGGGTGGTGCCGGAGCTTGCCTCCAGGAAACACCAGGAGGCCATCATCCCCCTTTTGAGGGCGGCCCTTTCCGAAGCCGGGGTGGAGGACCCTTCAAGCCAAGTGGGGCTCGTGGCTGTAACCGCGGGACCGGGACTTATGGGATCGCTCCTCGTGGGCGTTATGACCGCCAAGGGTCTTTCCCAGTCCTGGGGTTGCCCCCTGGTGGGGGTCAATCACCTGGAGGGCCACGTATTCGCGAACCGTATAGCCCATGAAGATCTCAAAACGCCCTTCCTCTGCCTTATCGTTTCGGGCGGGCACACCGAGGTGATACTGGTGAAGGAGTGGGGCGACTACGCCCTCGTGGGGAGGACCAGGGATGATGCCGCCGGCGAATGCTACGACAAAGTGGCCAAGATGCTGGGGCTTCCCTACCCGGGCGGACCCGAGGTGGACCGGCTCGCTGCCGCGGGCGACCCCGATTCCTTCGACTTTCCGGTGCCCCTGGGCTCCACCGGGCGGGTGGAGTTCAGCTTCAGCGGCCTCAAAACCGCCGTGCTATGGGCTGTGAACAGGATAAAGAGCGAGGGCGGAAGCATCCCCCTGGCCGATATTTGCGCCTCCTTTCAGAGGGCGGCCGTTGCGGCGCTGCTGGGAAAGGTGGTTCTGGCATCGAAGATGACCGGCGTCGGAAGGGTCTGCCTTTCCGGCGGCGTGTCGGCCAACTCGGCCCTCAGGAAGGCCTTCAGGGATCATTTCGGGAGCAATGTCTTCCTCCCTCCCCCGGAACTTTGCACCGACAACGCCTCGATGATAGCCGCCGCGGGGCTGTTCAACTTCCGAAAGTCAGGACCGTCGGGGCTGGATCTCTCGCCGGATCCCTCGGCTCCGCTGACCGAAGAAATAATGAGAAATGAAATAAGCTAGAGAAAAATAGCGAAAATACTGCTTTTTCGGCATTATTTCCCCCTAAAAGATGGTCAGACCCCTTGAGATTGAAAGCCCAGCCGATTAATATCATTCGCGGTCATTTAGCACTCGATGCGTTTGAGTGCTAACATATTTTCAACACATGTCCGTAGGGAGGGGTAGTGAAATGCAGTTGAAACCGCTCGGTGACAGGATAGTCGTGAAGGTCCTCACCCAGGAGGAGAAGACAAAGGGGGGTATCGTGATCCCCGATACCGCCAAGGAGAAACCCCAGGAGGGGGAAGTCCTGGCCATCGGATCCGGGAGGGTTCTTGAGAACGGGCAGAAGCTCCCGCTCGAGGTCAAAAAGGGCGACAAGATACTTTTCAGCAAGTACGGCGGCACCGAAGTCAAGATCGAAGGCGAAGATCTGCTCATTCTCAGCGAGCGCGATATCCTCGCCATCCTTGAGAAGTAGTCCGGACCCATATTTTTCCTGAAGAGCCAGGAAGGAGGAAGTATAAAAATGCCAAAGATTCTTATTTTTGGAGAAGAAGCCCGCAGGGCCCTAGAGCGCGGGATCAACAAGGTCACCGATACCGTGGGCAGCACCCTGGGACCCAAGGGTCGCAACGTGGTGCTCGAGAAGAAGTTCGGCTCGCCGACGATAACCAACGACGGCGTGACCATCGCCAAGGAGGTCGAACTCGAGGATCCCTTCGAGAACATGGGAGCCCAGCTGCTCAAGGAAGTGGCCTCCAAGACCAACGACATAGCCGGCGACGGCACCACCACCGCTACCGTCCTCGCCAGGGCCATCATACTCGAGGGCATGAAGAACGTGGCCGCCGGCGCCAACGGCGCCCTTATGCGCCATGGCATAGAGAAGGCCGTCGACCTGGTGGTCGACGAACTGAAGTCCATGGCTCTCAACGTCAAGGAGCGGGAGAAGATCGCCCAGGTAGCCGCCATCTCCGCCAATGACCGCGCCGTCGGCGAGCTGATTGCCGAGGCCATGGAGAAGGTCGGGGAAGAGGGGGTCATCACCGTCGAGGACAGCCAGACCGTCGGCACCACCCTGGAGATGGTCGAGGGACTTCAGTTCGACAAGGGCTACGTGAGCCCCTACATGATGACCGATCCCGAACGCATGGAAGCCCACCTGGAGGATATCTACATCCTCATCAACGATGGCAAGATCAACAGCGTCAAGGACATGGTCCCCCTGCTCGAGAAGGTGGTCCAGACCGGCAAACCTCTCCTGATCATCGCCGAGGATGTCGAGGGTGAAGCCCTTGCGACCCTAGTGGTTAACAAGCTCCGCGGGACGATGCAGGTCGTCGCGGTGAAGGCCCCCGGCTTCGGTGACCGTCGCAAGGCGATGCTCCAGGATATTTCCATCGTGACCGGCGGACAGGTCATCTCCGAGGAGATCGGCCTCAAACTGGAGAATGCCGATCTCTCCATGCTCGGCAGGGCCAAGAAGGTCCGCGTTACCAAGGAAGAGACCACCATAGTCGAGGGCGCCGGTGATTCCGACGCCATCAGGAAGCGCGCCGCCCAGATCAAGGCCGAGCTGGAAGATTCCACTTCCGAGTACGACAAGGAGAAACTCCAGGAGCGCCTCGCGAAACTGGTGGGCGGAGTAGCCGTCATCCAGGTTGGGGCCGCCACCGAGACGGAGCAGAAGGAACTGAAGCACCGGATCGAGGATGCCCTCAACGCTACCAGGGCGGCCGTCGAAGAAGGTATCGTCGCTGGAGGCGGTGTGGCCCTGATCAACGCCATCGAACCCCTCGACAAGTTCATCGGGAACCTCGAAGGCGACGAGAAGACCGGCGCGACCATCGTCAAAAAGGCCCTGATCTCGCCGATCCACCTGATCGCCGCCAATGCCGGGTTCCAGGGCGACGTGGTGGTCGAGAAGGTGCACAGCCTTAAGAAGGGATTCGGTTTCAACGCCATGACCGGCGAGTACGAGGACATGATCAAGTCCGGCATCATCGACCCGGTCAAGGTTACCAGGAGCGCCCTTCAGAACGCTGGCTCAATAGCCTCTATGGTCCTCACCACGGAGACGCTCCTCGCCGAAAAACCCAAGAAGGAGAGCGATATGCCCGCAATGCCCGGTGGCATGGGTGGCATGGGCGGCATGGATTATTAATCGACCCTCTGGCATGAAGGGCCCCCGCGGGGGCCCTTTTTTATTGCAAGCGGCCGCGTCCCGGTTCTGATAAACTTATATCGTGAGGGGTGATCCTTTTGCATCCAGGAGCGCGGAAGACCATAGTCATTATCGATTTCGGCTTTTCACAAAGCCAACTGATTGCCAGGAAGGTCCGGGAAAAGGGTGTCTTCAGCGAGGTGGTCCCCTGGGATGCCGGTTACGAGTCCATCATGGGCAGGAACCCTTCGGGCCTGATCCTCGTCGGAGGCCCGGAGATGGTCCTCGATAAGGAGCCTCCTGCAGTCCCCGAAGGATTGCTCGACGGAAGTGTCCCCGTCCTCGGCATCTGTTACGGCATGCCGTTGATCTCCAGGCTTTTGGGCGGCGAGGTCGCCCGTGGGAAGCCCGTCGGGTCCGCAAGGGTGAGAATCCTCGTCGAAAGGGATGGAGGCGCCCTCCTGGGGGGGCTTCCCAGCGAATTCGAGGTCTGGATGAGCCACCGGGACCGCGTCGTATCGCTCCCTCCGGGGTTTGCAGTCACTGCCCGGAGCGAGTCGGGCATGATTGCGGGTTTCGAAGGCTCCAACTCCAGGATATCGGCCGTGCAGTTTCTGCCGGAGTCGGCCCAGGCACCGGGAGGGACGGACCTGTTGTCCAACTTCCTCTTCGGGATCTGCCGGTGCGAAAAG
>JAAYIZ010000223.1 GCA_012523215.1 Thermovirga sp. | reverse complement strand
GTGCTCCCCCTCTCGCAGAGGATGACCTTGTCGTTGCCCGCCTCGAGGCACTTGGAGACCGCCTGCCCCATGTCCACCGGGGCAAGGAACTGCCCCTTCTTGATGTTCACCGCCCTGCCCGTGGCCGCGGCGGCGACGACGAGGTCGGTCTGCCTGCAGAGAAAGGCCGGTATCTGGATAATGTCCACCACCTCGGCCACTCTTTCGGCCTGGCCGGGGAGGTGTATATCCGTCAGGACGGGACAGCCGACGGATCTCTTCACCTCGGCAAGCCACTGGAGGCCCTTCTCCAGGCCAGGACCCCTGAAGCTGTGGATGGAGGTCCTGTTGGCCTTGTCGAAGGAGGCCTTGAAGACGTAGGGCATGCCCAGCCTGCCGCATATACCCGAGACCTCCCGCGCTATGGAAAGGGCCGTCTCCCGGTCCTCGAGGACGCAGGGCCCCGCCACGAGGACCAGCCTCCCGTCACCGAAAAGAACCTTGCCGGCGGAAAAGCTTTTCACCATGACCGATCATCTCCATGCTCTTCGGGTTAGGAACCCGTTCTTCCCGAATTCTTTTCAACATAGGCGCCGAAAATCCGGCACACTTCCTGCCTTTTTCCCCATCCCAGCGTCCGGGAAGCATATTCTATCACGGCCTCCAGGGCACCCCCGCCGCCCATCCTCTCCATCCCCGCGCGGGACATCCTCTCGTGACGAGCCGGATCCCCGAGGATGGCCAGGGCTTCCCGGGCCAGGGAAACCGGGTCGGCGGGGACCAGCGATTCCGCCTCGCCCAGGAGTTTTTTCTGCACCCTCTTGCCCTTTTCGTCGATGGAGACCACCGGCAGGCCCATACCGGCACAGATCTGGTTGGCCGTGCCCCCAAGACCGATAAGGATGTCGGAGCGGGACGCCGCCCGGGAGACCTCGCCGGAAAAGAGGCGCACCTCCGGTTTGCCCTTTTCATGCCTGATGACATCGGGACTGTCGACCCTCCAGGAGGGAGCCTTCTCCAGCAATCTCTCCCTATCCAGGGTAGAAGCAACGACCATCTCGAACCGGCAGTCCTCCTCGAGGGCTATGACCTCGGCGGCACCGAGCAGGAGCCCTAGGTCGTCGTAGGCCCTCTCCCGGCTTCCCGGGAGGAGCAGGACCCCGAAGGGTCGATGCCCTCCGGGTTTGCCGACGGCCTCTCCGGCGAGGTCCATTATGGGGTTTCCCTTGAAGACCGCGTCGGCCTTTCTTTCAGACAGTTCCCGGGCGGTTTCGGGATCCCTGGTGAAAACCCTCCTGCAGCGCCTTTTGAGGAGCCACTTCTCCAACCCCCAATGGCCGTGAAGGCGCTCGGACTTGGCCGTGGCCAGGAGCACCGGCATGGCGCCCTGCCCCCAGAGACTGTGCAGGAAAAGGTAGACATCGCCGACGCAGAGGACGGTCCTCAACCGCCCCCTGAGACCGCTCCAGGCCTCGGCCTGGGCCTCGATATGCCTGAAGAGACCCGACCGGATGTCCCGGATGAGATCCCTCAAACTATACTTGACCACGCCCCCGCTCGGCGTCTCGCTGGGGGGTGAGAGCACCCTGACTGACCTGGA
Organism: Thermovirga sp.; assembly: GCA_012523215.1. NCBI lineage: Bacteria > Thermotogati > Synergistota > Synergistia > Synergistales > Thermovirgaceae > Thermovirga > Thermovirga sp. The sequence continues at coordinate 281 of JAAYIZ010000223.1, read as the reverse complement.
CCGGTACTCCTGCCCCCTGCCGACGAGGGGGAAGCCCGAAACCTCGAAGAGGGGAAACCTGCTTTGAAGCCGTTCGGCGAGCAGGCTGCCGATGGCGTCCTCCCCGTGCCCGTTGGAGGCGACGACGACCCTGGGCCTGAGATGTAGTGCAAGAGCGGCGAAAAAGGAGTCCCCGTCTGCCAGGACCGCGTGGACCCTGGGAACGTAGACCGGGACGGCGGGCGACCAGTCCGGGGGGAGGTTGAAGATATCCTTCTCGGTGCAGATCAGCGACCGGGCCC
>JAAYIZ010000222.1 GCA_012523215.1 Thermovirga sp. | reverse complement strand
CCTCATAGCTGAACTGAACAGGATCGCCGGAACCCACGGGGTAGGCAGGATCGACATGATCGAAGACAGGTTGGTGGGATTCAAAAGCAGGGAGGTTTACGAATGTCCCGCCACGGTTTGCCTCCTCCAGGCTCATCAGGCCCTTGAGAGCATGACGCTGACCAGGGATATAATCGCGGCAAAGGCCGACCTCTCGGCGAAATACGCGGAACTCACCTACATCGGCTTCTGGTTCTCGCCATTAAAAAAAGCCCTCGACGCTTTCTTTGATACCATCCAGGAGCACGTTTCAGGCACCGTCAGGGTGCGGCTCTTCAAGGGAGCATCGGTGGTGGTAGGCATAAGGGCGGAAAAATCCCTCTATGTAGAGACCATGGCTACCTATTCGGAGGGAGATGCCTTTGACCATGAAGCCGCTGCCGGTTTCATCAAGATATGGGGGCTCCCCGTCAAGCTTTGGAGGCAGGTCCACCCCGAATCCGAGGCAAAGGTTCCGGAACTGAAGATTGTCGGCGGATCAAAATGACCATTGCCCGGCTCGTTAGGGAGATCTCAGGATGAGGAATTCTGACGGGCCAGCATCGGGATTGCAGGGAACGGTCCTGACCTCCCTTACTACCGCGCCGGGTGGTCCGGCCTTCACCCATTCGATCATTTGATCCACCGAACCTGGAGAGCCTTGGAAAACCGCCTCGACACCCCCGTCGGGGCGGTTTTTTATCCATCCTGAAATATCCAGCGAGAGGGCGGCCTGTCTTGCTCTCCACCGGAAACCTACCCCCTGGACCGTCCCTGTTATAATGACCCTGACGCACTTTTTTCGGTGCATTAACCTGTCCCTCCGTGAGTGTATCAAGTTTATCATGGAGAGAAACGCGCTTACGAAGATGTACGTAGGAGAAGGAAGGTCAGCGAATTGAAAAAAGAGGTCCAGATAGAAGAGGTATTGGAAAGGGCAGGAAAGAAAGCCAAAATCAGGGTATCTGGGAGGGTTTTTCACCCCTCGGGAGGAGGACAGCCCGGCGACAGCGGTTACCTCGAAGGCGAGGGATTCAAGGCCGAAGTCACTGATTGCCACAACGCGGAGAGGGGTTTTGTCCTGGAGATTGTCCTCCAGGAAGGCGAGATACCCCTTGGACACCCAGTCACTGCCACCGTCGACGTGGAGAGAAACAGGCGCTTTTCAAGAATGCACACCGGTGAACATATTCTTTCCAGGGTGCTCGAGAACCAGTTGCCTGGACTTCAGGTGGAAAAAGTCTCCATAGGTGAAAAGGAGAGCACGGTGTTCATGACCTACGACGGCGATATCGACTGGGAAGTCCTCTTCAAGGCGGAAGAGTCGGCTAACGGGATTATCGCGGCGGACCTTCCGGTCAGCGTGAACAAGGTCTCGAGGGATAGGGCCGACAGTTTAAAGGGCGTCAAGATCAAATGGGACCGGATCGCCGAAAAGGAAGTGACCCTAGTCACCATTGGAGATTTCGACAGCATGGCCTGTTCGGGAAGCCATGTCAGTTCCACCGCCGAGGTAGGGGGTTTGATCATCACCGGCTTCAAAGGAGGCAGCGGTGAATGGGAGGCCAGGTTCACCGTTGACAGGGAGGAAAAACTCCGTGATTACAGCAGGATAACGAGGGTACTGTCCAGGGAGATCGGCTGTGAAGAAGAAGAGCTACCTTCGGTGGTCGCCAGGATCAGGGAGGAACGGAAGGAGGCTTCAAGGAGGCTGGACAAGGTCAGGAAGTACCTCGAGATTCCCTGGGAGGACATTGGCAGGGAGCCGGGAACGTTGTACTTCTTTGCGATAGAGAACTTCTCCCCCGAATTGGCCTCATCGGGGGTCAAAAAGAAGGTTGAAAGGGATAGCGGCAGCATTGTCGGCTTTCTCTCCCAGGAAGAAAGCGGGAAAGGAGTGTTCATCCTTGCGGCCGGAAAGGACGTCGAGGTTGACCTGAGGGTATTTCTCGAGGAAAGGAAGGAACTTCAGGCCAGGGGAGGGGGAGCCTTCAACTGGGTCCAGGGGAAGGCCGGGAACGGCTCGTCCTCCGAATGGAAAAGGGCCCTTCTTTCAATAGTTGACAAACAGTCAACAAAATGACATTATTGATCACATGGACGGAGAGGAGAGCACTCTCCCAAGTCAAACCCGGAGTGAACCCCAGGTTAGCAAAGGAAGGGATTATTCTTGAACATCAAAAAAGTGTCTTCAGGACTGGAAGGAAGCATCCAGCGAGAGGGGGATTTCCCCCCGGATTTATCGCTGGAAGTGGTTTTTGACGGCAACAGGACTCCCTTGAATATGAAGTTGAGAAAGAAAATCCTCCTTCACGATCTGGCCGGCAAAAGGGGAGCCTAAAAAGGAAGGGGGTGCGAATTTCCCTTTTTGTTATATAGTAGCCCTCAGGGTCTACTCCCCTGTGAAACCCGAGGAGGTACTCCATGCGCGTTCTTTTCTTTTTATCTATGAGCGGTGCGGCAATTACTTTCGCACTTTTTTACACCTGGTGTATTCAAAAGCCGGTCCTGACGGTTAACAGGTTCTTTCGGGGCGAAAACCGTCCCGGAGAGGCGCCCTTCGGCGAGGACACAACCCTTCCCCCGACAGTTCTCCCCCTGATTTGGTATCCTCTGAGGGTTGTGCTTTTTTTGGGGGAAACTTACATTCTGGCCGGGTGGGGTGCCTATTGCGTTCTCCGGGTTTTCGAAGCCATGGGGAAGGCAGGCGTGGAGAGAGGAATGGCTTTTCATCTCCCGGGCTTTGTCGCCTGCATCGGAGCCCTGGGATACCTGGCAAGAAAGGAACCAAGAAAAGATATCCTGACCATTATCCAGTCCTGCGTAGGGATGGGCAGCTATCTCGTCTTTGTCATGAACAGACCTGCGCTACTGACTTACTATCCCTGGTTGGTCAATTTTTTTTCGGGGTAGAATTCTCGGACCGACTCCCCTCTGCATCAGGCCCATCGGATGGAATTTGCTTTGAAAACTAGGATCACCATCGATCCTGGGACGATGCCAAGGCTGGAAAGGGATCCTTTGGTGATCCTTGAGGTAAGGATGGTGTCCTGAATATTCACCGTAACAAGAACGCTTTGTCCCTCATCCTCCAGGGTCATCCTCGTTACCCTTCCTCGCAAAATGTTCCTTGCCGAAGTCTCACCGGGATCGTTCAACGAAAGGATTATATCTCCCGGGTCAAGCAGTCCCGTGGAAGGGTCACTCCCTGGTTTACGATTTGCAGTGATGACCTGGCCGTCTTCAAGGTGTCTGCAGACGGTGCCATCACGGCACTGCTCCCAAGGTCCGGGGATTATATTCTCAATATTTCTCGACCGGATCTTGCCGGAGAACATGGAGATCACTTCATCGGAAGCGGAATAGGCCCAATCGATATCATGGCTGACAAGGATGATGGAGGTGCCTAGCTCTTGCCTGGCGTCGACAATGGCTCGTGCGATGATCCTGGCGCTATGGGAATCGATGCTGGCGGTGGGCTCATCCAGGATAAGGACTTCGGGTTTCAGCACCAGCCTCGAGGCCAAGGCAACCCTTTGAGATTCCCCTCCAGAGAGTTGGAACCAGAGCCTGCCGGCAAAATCCGTGGGGTCAAGACCGACCATATCGAGAGCCGTATTCACTTTGTGGGAAAGATTCCCCCTGGTCCCCCTGGCTTTAAGGCCGTAAGCCACGTTTTCAAATACGGTCCTTTTCAGAAGTTTTGTTTCCTGGAGAAGCAGGGTGGCCTCTCTTCTCAAATTCTCGTCGATGTCTTTTATGGGTTTCCCTTTGAACAGGAGGCTGCCGGCGAGGGGCCTTTCAAGAAAAGCCAATATTCTCAGCAGGGTGCTCTTCCCGCACCCGTTGGGCCCGGTTATACCTACGATGGAACCTTTTTCTATCTTCAGGTCGGAGATTTCCAGTACGGTTCGTCCGGCATAAGATTGAGTAATGTCCTTCAGTTCATAAATGTAAGTCAACTGGAGGCCCTCTTTCTTGCAATGGAAACGGCCCCATTAACGGCAAAGGCAATGGCCAGAAGGACAGTTCCCAATGCTATCCCTTCGGCGAACTGGCCCTTCCCCGTCTCGAGGGCGATCGCGGTAGTGATCGTGCGGGTTCTCCATTTGATGTTGCCACCGATCATCATGGAGACGCCCACCTCGGAGATGATCCTACTGTAGGCTGTCATTGCCGCAGCCAGGACGGCATATCGTCCCTCCCAAAGTGAACTGGCAGCAAGTTGGCTGGGGGAAGCCCCCAGCGTCATCAGGGTAAGCCTGGTGGTATCTTCCATCTGCTCCGTGGCGGAAGCAGTGAGGGACACTACCACGGGGAGCCCGAGGAAAAATTGGCCGATGACCACTCCCCGCAAGGTAAAAAGGAGGCCCAGGCCGCCGAAAGGCCCGCTTCTGGAGATGAAGGCATAAACGAGCAATCCTACGACAACGGTGGGGATTGCCATCAAGGTATCCGATACAGCTCTGCATGCGTGTTTCCCCGGGAAAGAATAGTATCCCAGGATGAAACCCAGCGGGATACCTACCGCCAGGGTGATAAGGATCGAAAAGGTCGATGCCTTCACCGTCGTGAATATGGCGTTGAAAGTCTCCTCATGTCCTGAATAAAGGATGATGAAAGCTGTTTTGAACCCTTCCGCCAGATAATTCATTGGTGCCTCCAGTTTATTTCTATCTCTCTATCTCTACTTGCCTGGAATAGCCATGTTGATGGCCCGGGGTCCATCTCCTGGATCCTTTCAAAAAGGAACCCCGCAAGATCCCCAGGGGGGTGGGGAAGATGCGGGGTCCCCTGCCGATTGGCACGGTAACACTACTTCGCGTTTGGGACAAACAGGGGTTTGCCCAGGAGGCTGAACTCTCCAATCATCTTTTGGACCTTGCGAGATCGCATCCAGTCGGAGAACTTCAGGGCTAGGTCATAGCGGAGATGATCACCCCTGACAGGGTTGACGGCGATAACGCTGTATTGGTTGAAGAGCGCTTCGTCGCCTTCGACCAGTATCACCAACGGGGGGTTGCCTTTGTAGTTGTCTTCGTACTTGATGAAAGTGCCCCGGTCGGTCAGGGTGTAGCCGTCCTTCTGGGCCTCAATGTTGATGATGTCGATCATGCCCTGGCCGGTGTGGATGTACCAGCTCTCTTTTT
>JAAYIZ010000221.1 GCA_012523215.1 Thermovirga sp. | reverse complement strand
TAATAAGTGCCGTTTCGTACGTTCCAGCATGATCAAGAGGAGTAATCGGCGGATCGGGCAACACCGAGGTCAAGGTCCAATAGGAGCAGGCACCTACTGTGATATCGGTATCGAGAATCACGTCATTGCATACCAGCCTCATGGGCAAATCGTTTCCGCCATGGCCATTGACGAAAACCAATCGGCGGAAACCAGAGGTCGCAAGGGAGGTGCAAATATCCCGAAGAACTCGGAGGTAGGTGTTCGCGCTCAAGGACACGGTACAGGCAAAAAGGTGGTGATTTGAACTACCTATGGGGAGCAAAGGGGCGATCACGATTGGCGACTCGATGTCTAACAGCGAAATAGCCTCCCTGGTGACAGCTTCACATATCAATGAATCCGTCAACAGGGGGAGATGAGCTCCATGCTGTTCAGTCGAACCAATGGGAACAACGGCAATAGCTGAATCAGCTACAGCGGCCACCTGATCCCGGGTCATGTTTCCAATGAAGTTTACAATACCCATCTGCATTCTCCTTTGACAATTTAATTTTAATCCCACTGGAGAGTGATCAGTCCGAATCAGAGGTCCCTTCACAAGAGGCTTCTCGGTAGAATAGTCGAGAAAACGAAGCATATACGGTTTTTATCAGACCGGTAAATCCGTTCGGCGCTATCAGTGTTAAGGCAATTACAACGGCGCCGTAAAAAACGCCGACCCAACCAAGGGCCGCCTGATCAGTGAAATACTGCAGTATTACCAGCACCATTGCTCCTATAAGTGCGCCTATGGTGCTTTCTATGCCTCCGATCACGGCTCCAATGTAAAGTAAAATGGACAACATGAAGGTGAAAGATTGAGGGGCGATGAATTCGTCCATAAGGGCGATGATAGATCCGCTAACCCCAGCGAACATCCCGCACAAGGCGAAAACTAGAATTCTTAGTTTTGCGAAATCGATGCCCAGTGTCGTAGCGATCAGTTGGTTAGAGTGCAGCGTAAGGAGCGCCCGTCCAAGTCCTCCCCGCTGAATATTACGCACCAGGTAGAATGCCAGGGCGGTCAAGCCAAGAGCGATATAATATTTCCACTGGATGGAATTTAAGCCTGCCCAGGAGATCACTTGCCGTGTGATGGCAAATCCATTCGCGCCTCCCGTCCAAGGTTCGAGCCGGAGGATTATTGGCGGAACGAGCAGTCCGATCGCAAAGGTGACTATGGAAAGGTAAAGTCCCCTAAGCCTCGCTGCCGGTGTTCCTAGCAGCAGCCCCAAAAGGAAAGTGACCGCCACTACCACGGGAATCGTCGCCAGGAAGGGCCAGCTGAAAGTTTCGACCAATATTGCCGTGGTGTAGGCACCGGTTGCCACGAAGAGAGAGTGGGCAAAACTGGACTGACCCGAAAAACCGGTCAGGAGATTTATCCCGACGATGGTGATTGAATAGGCCAACACCAACGTCGCTAAGTGGAGTGCCACCGGTGACATCAGCACCAGCGGGAATGCCATTCCGGCGATCGCCAGGACAAGCCATCCGACCGCCGATAAGGGGAACCGCTGCCTGGATGATGAACTTCTTTCCGCTGACCCTAACATTGACTTAGACACGGGTCACCGGCCTCCTTCCCATGAGACCCCAGGGTCGGAACAGAAGGACAATTAACAGTATCACCACGGGCACAATCACCTTAAGATCCGAGCCGATGATTCCAATGTATGCGGCAGCCATGTTTTCTGACACACCAATTATCATCGCGCCAATGACGGCACCAGTTAGACTGTCGAACCCGCCAAGGGCGGCCCCTGCCATAGCGTAGGTAAGCACGGTCAACATCATCATCGGCGACAAGAATAACGTGGGAGCGATCAAGGCGCCTGCGAGGGCGCCTAGGGCGGCCGCCAACCCCCATCCGAACATTAACATGCGCCCCGGCCGTGCGCCGCAGAGACTTGCCGATTCCCTGTTTGACACTACCGCCCTCAGCGCTAATCCGAGATTTGTGTATCGGAAAAGAAGGAAGAGCAGAATCACAGCCAACCCCAGGACTCCGATAACGCTGGCCGTCTGATAGGACATCCGCACCCTGCCCAAGGATATAACCCCGAGGGGCAAGATATGAAAAACCTTGGGATCGTAGAGCCAAAGAGCGCCAGCAAGGTTGTTGATGAGCAACAACATCCCCGAGGACAAGGCTGTCGGGCTATCGAGGCCAGTGCGGTCTACCACCCGCCGGACTATGAAAAACTCCAGCGCCGCGGCAAAAACGAAGGATAGCACCATTGCTGCAATAATCGCCAAAATGGGTGGCATGCCCTTTTCTACAAAGGTCCAGGAGATGAAGGTTGCGAACATTCCCATCTCACCCTGAGCAAAGTTGATCATCCCTGTGGACTGGTAGACCAACACGATGGCTAAGGCAAGAAAAGCGTATATAGAGCCCGCCTCAACACCACTAACTAAAGTTTGCAAGAAATTGTGCACGGATATAGACGCCTCCTTACCTATGCACCTAAATAAGCTTGACGAATCGAATCGCTATGGGCCAGTTCCTTCGCCGATCCATGGGCCACTATTACTCCCGATTCCATCACGAAGCCGGCCGAGGCAATCTCCAATGCGAAATCAGCAAATTGTTCAACGATGAGCATGCCAATCTTTAACTCCTGCTGGATTTCTCGCAAGGTGTCGTAAATCTGTTCGATGATCTTTGGCGCTAACCCCAAACTCGGCTCGTCTAACAGCACATACTTGGGATTGGACATAAAGGCCCGTGCGACGGCCAGCATCTGCTGTTCCCCCCCGGAGAGGCTGCCGGCGGCTTGACCTCGGCGGTTGACAAGCCAGGGGATACGTTCATACCATCGGTCAATATCGCTGTCGACGGCTTCCTTGCTTCGTGTTAATCCTCCTACCCGGAGATTCTCTTCCACTGACAATGAAGCGAAGGTGCCGCGACCCTGAGGGACATGGGCGACGCCATGGCGTAAAATATCAGCGGGACTCAATCCTTGTACTTGTACGCCGTCAACGTCGACCGTCCCCTGGATTTTAGACATCAGTCCGGTAATAGCGCGAAGGAGGGTCGTCTTGCCGGCGCCATTTACGCCCAGCACCACAACCACCTC
>JAAYIZ010000220.1 GCA_012523215.1 Thermovirga sp. | reverse complement strand
TCCCGCTTTTTGCCTTTGCCCTCAGTTCCCAGAGATCTTTCTCAATATGTTTGACAAACGGCATACCCATAACTATCAGCCCCAGTTCTTCAACCATTTCCATCAAATGTATAAGACTGGCTTGAAGGTCAACGGGGATCGAAAGAAATTCGTCAATTACTGCTTTTTCAGAAAAGAACACTTTCCATTTGCTTGAATGGTCAAAATCTTTTGATGTCATTCCTGATCTTCAGAAAAGAATTATATCAAAATTGATATATATTTCAATCTGTTTATCTATCACCCGTTCCTCCTTTTTCACACGATTTCTGTTTGACCCAGTCCTCGAATCAGATAATTAAATCTTCAATCTTCGCTGCCCCCCGAGAATCTACTCGGGACTATGCGCTCGGGACAGCGCGAAGCCTATCCTCCAGACAAGCCGAAGGACCTGGTCCCGAGGTGCTTTGACGAGGGAGGAGATTCAAGGATGGGGGTGATCTAACGAGGGACTGCGTCTGCGGTGCAAGTATTTTTTGGGGGTCTTTCCCTGGCTTTGGTTTAGCTTCTCCCTTCGGTAACCCTTGGGGTCAGGGCTTGATTTTGAGCATTTGCATACATTAGCCCCTTTTTCTGTACTCCCTCACCGCCCGGCTGACGGTGCTGTAGTGCACCCCTCGGTGCCGTGCGATCTCGGCTTGGCTGAACCTCCCCTCGAAGAAAGCCATCGCCATGGCCTCCTTCCGCTCGGGGTATTCCCTGAAGTATTCCTCCAGGCTGACCAGGGGCTTTCGCTTCTGCTCCCGGGAAACACCATCGATTCCCGGGTCGACGGAGCACTTCCTCTGCACCCTCTCGACAAAACTATCGTCGCCCAGGTATACCTGCTGCTGCACCTGCTCCATCAGGTTCGTTTCTCTCCCTAGGCCATCCAAAATATAACTGATGAAAAACTTCCGACGCTTTTCCCTGTTGCCGATCCCTTCCGATACGGCATCCATCACCTTGTCGGCGCTCAGCCAAGCGGGGCAGGGGTCGAGGCTCGCGGTGGCCCTGTAGCTACCCCAATGCCACTTCTCAGGGGAATCGACGTGGCCGGAACGTACCGGGTTCAACGACACGTACCTGACCAGTTCCAGGAGGTAGGTGTTCTCATCGACCACGATGGAACGGAACCTCCCCTGGAAAAGGTGCCCCGTTCTTCCCTTGTTATGGTTGAAATACTGGGTGTAGATGCCGTTGAGGAGTCTCATGCCTTCCGAAAGGTTAGGTTCGGGGGTTTCAATGACGAGGTGGAAGTGATTATCCATCATGCACCAGGCGTAAGTCTCCCACATCTGGCGCTCCACGACATCTTCGTAAATCTCGAGGAATCTTTTGCGGTCGTGGTCGTTCAGAAAGATTTTCTGCCTGTTGTTACCGCGGGACATCACGTGATAGACGGCGCCTGGATACTCGAGCCTGAGAGGCCTTGTCATAATTCGTAACTATAGCATACAAATGCTCAAAAACGAGCTCTGAACCCACCGACGGATTTTGCTCTTCTGTGGTCTTAAAAAAATCCTTCATGCTATAATTTATCCGAGTGAAGCGCCAAGAATGTCGAAAACGTCCCTGCGGACAAGCCGGGGCGCCCTGGAAAAAGAAACAGCTGCGTTCCGCCCGCCGGGATGAAACCCCAAAACAAGGAGGCGGTGAACCGTGAACGTACTGGGCCGAGAAGAAATATTCAAATTGGCAGAGCACGAGAGCACGCCCAGTGTCTCTCTCTACATGTCCGAGACCCGTCCGCACGATCCCAAAAAGTCGCAGATCCGCTTCAAGAATCTGATCGCCAAGGCCGAGGAGATTCTCGGAGGGTT
>JAAYIZ010000219.1 GCA_012523215.1 Thermovirga sp. | reverse complement strand
TGGGCGAGATCCATCCTGGAGGTCCTCCCGTCGTGAAGAGGATACTGCTTTTGGCCAACGGTCCGGGCGAACTGTGGTGCTGGGCAAGGCCCATGATACCGGCCCTGGGCGAGCGTGGTTTCGAGGTCTCGCTGAAACTGCTCCCCTGCCAGTACGCTTCGGGCAACGAAAAGGACATGGCGGAAGACCTGGTCGACGGCGGGGTCGGCTCTCCCCTGTCCGTCTTCCCGGCCCTTGTGGGAAAAGGGGGAGGCGGTTTCGACGCGGTCCTGCAGTTGGGCGGCGACCTGCTTTTCGGTCTTGCCTTCTCCGCCAGGAACAGGGCTCCCCTTTTCTGCTATACCTATGGCTCGAAGCCCCTGCTCAACCGGTGCAACAGGATTTTTTCGGCTTTCGAAGCCGCGAGCCAATATGAAGACCCCGTCCGTGATAAGGTATTGATCGTCGGCGACCTTGTGGCCGATTCCCTGGCCCTGGACGGGGAAGAATTTCCCTGGACGCCGGGCAGGAGCCCGAGGATAGTCCTCTTCCCGGGGAGCCGAAGGGTGATCCGGTCCGCGGCTTTGCCCTTCATCAGGGATGTGGCCGACAGGATAAGATCCTTGCTGCCCCGATCGGAGGCGGTGGTCGCCCTCTCGCCCTTCTCTGAACCGGGAGAACTGGAGGTGTGGGCCTCCGCGGGCCTGAGGGCCGTCACATCCGCCACAGGCAGCATTCTCAAGAGGGCGGACCTTGCCGTCACCCAGCCGGGCACAAATACTTTGGAACTGGCTCATAGCCTTGTGCCGGCGATAGTCGCCGTGCCTTTCGCCTTCCTGAGGTACGTGCCGCTGCCCGGCCTGTTGGGAGCCCTGGGGTTTATCCCCCTCGCCGGGGGGGTCCTGAAGGAGAAACTGCTCCGCAGGCTGAGCGGGAGCAGGGGTTTTCTGGCCTGGCCCAACCGCCTCGCGGGAAGCGAAATTATGCCCGAGATGGTCGGCGACATCGCGGCCACCGACGTGGCGGACCGGGCGGTGGAGCTTTTAGGGGACGAAGAAGGCCTCCGGGGCATCAGGGAGGGACTGATGAAGGTCCGCCAGGCCCCCGGGGCGGCCGCCGTGATAGCGGCCCGAATATCGGAATTGGTGGGATGAGAAGGATGGCGAAGGAACAGGAAACCGGCAAAAGGGTTTATCCAAGGCTACTGGCCCATGCCAGGCCCTACGTACATCGCATCCTGGGCGCCCTGGCCTGCATGGTGCTCTCATCGGCCTGCGCGGTCGTCGCGCCCTGGCTCCTCAGGAGCATCGTGGACGATGTCCTGATAAGCAAGGACATGGCCATGCTGAACCTCGTCGCGGTGGGGCTGGTGCTCCTTTACCTCGCCAAAAGCGTCTTCTTTTACGGCCAGCAGTACCTGATGAACTGGGTGGGGCAACGGGTCGTGGTCGACCTGAGGCTTCGGCTTTACGACCACATGCAGAGGATGTCCTTCCGCTACCTTTACGGCAGGCGTGTAGGAGAGATGCTCTCCAGGATAACGAACGATGTCACCATCCTGCAGAATATGATAACCACGGTATTCATAGACATAGTCGTCCAGGGGTTGAGTTTTGCCGGGATGATCGCCTTCCTGCTGTATATAAACTGGAAACTCTCCCTCCTGTCCTTCCTGGTCCTCCCGCTGGCCGCCTTCGTTCTGGATGTGGCCTCCAAGCGCCTCAGGGTCGTCGGCCACGACGTCCAGAAGCAGTTGGCGGGGCTTTCGGCCATAGCAGCCGAGGCCCTTTCGGCTATCCGTATCGTGCGTCTCTTCGCCACCGAGGAGCAGGAGTACGGCCGTTTCGAATCGCAGAGCAACGCCCATTTCAGGGCCCTCATGAGGGGAGTTCAGACCAACGCCGCCCTCACCGGGATAGTGGAGGTCATCCTCATAACCGC
>JAAYIZ010000218.1 GCA_012523215.1 Thermovirga sp. | reverse complement strand
CTTTGAAAGCAATGCGGGGATGGGAGACGGAAGATATCAGGAGATTCCTCGAGGACATCCCTGGAGTTGGAGCTAAAACGATCGCCTGCGTCCTTCTTTTCGACTTGGGACGCCCCGCCTTTCCCGTAGATACCCATATCGCCAGGGTAACGAAACGCCTGGGCTGGGCGGAGGCGGGTATGTCGCCGGAAGAAATCCAGTTTTTGATGGAGGAAATAGTGCCCCGGGAGCGCTACAACGAGGCTCACCTGAACCTGATAACCCATGGCAGGAAGCTTTGTACATCCAGGAAAGCCCTCTGCGATGAATGCCTCCTGCGGGATCGCTGCCCCTTCCCGGGAAGAAAACAGGAGGGTTGATGGGACGACCTCCCTTTGTGGTGTCCTGCGTTCCCTGCGACTCCTATGGCAGGACGGCGGTGGAGGAGGCGGTGAGAGAAGCGTTCCGGCTTTGCAGGTTCTTTCCGCTGGAAGCCGTCCCGACGCTTCTCAAGGCCAACCTTTTGTCCCCGAGTGATCCTTCCAGGGCGGTGACAACCCATCCCGAGATACTGAGAGCTCTTTTGATGGAATTGACCAGGGCCGGCTGTCCCGATGTCATGATCGGAGACAACCCGGGATATATTTTCCGTCACCAGGAGAAGGCTCTTTTCCAGAAAACCGGTGTAGCGGATATTTGCCAGGGCTTACCAGTGCGGTTCGGACTCCTTTCAAGCGATGGTTTCGTGGAAGTCCGACCACCAAGGGCCGAAATACTTCAAACCGTCAGGGTCTCGGCAATGATGATGAATTTTCCACGCGTCATAGGAGTATCGAAGCTCAAGACCCACGTGGAGACCGAGATGACGGGAGCGATCAAGAACCTATTCGGCGCCACCGATACGGATACCAGGAAAAAAGCCCACGGAGCAAGATCCAGAACCTTCCTCCCCGAGGCGATAATCGATATCTTTTCCGTCAGGATCCCCGATTTCTTTGTTCTCGACGCCGTGGAAGGAATGGAGGGCTGGGGACCCTCCCATGGGAAACCAAAGAGGATTGGCTGGGTTGCCGCTTCCTCCAACGCGTTGGCCCTGGATTATGTCCAGGCGGTGATGATGGGTTTCAACGACCCTCTCGATATTCCTCTCCTTTCAATTGCCTCGAAGAGGATGGATGGGCCATCCGGAAAGGAAGATATCGAACTCCGTGGAGCCCGTTGGGAGGACCTCCCCTGCGAGGGGTTCCAACGAGCTCCCTCTTTCATGAGGTGGGTACCCTCCTTTTTTCGAGGGGTTGCCCATCATATGGTAAGACTTAAGCCAGGCCTCAACAGGGTGGCCTGTATAAAATGCGGTATTTGCGAAAAGGTATGTCCGGTAAACGCCATCGCGTTTTCGCCGGAAGGATGGCCCGAAATCGGCCGAAAAAAGTGCGTCCAGTGCCTCTGTTGTCACGAGATGTGTCCCACGGGCGCGATGGAGGTCAGGGAGAACACTCTGAGCAGGTTGCTCAGAAAATGAAGGCGCCCCCGCTTGGGGGCGCCGGAAGCAACGGCCGGAGAAACCTAACTTTTCTTCTTGAGTCGCTCGAGGACAAGTTTGTATCCGTCGGCCCCATATTCCAGGAATTTTTTAACTCTGCTGATCGTCGCAGTGCTGGCCCCTGTTTGCTGTGCGATCTGAGGGTAGGTAAACCCCTCGCTCAGGAGCTTGGATACCTCGAGTCTCTGCGCGAGAGCCCTGATCTCACCGATCGTGGCGATATCTTCCAGAAATCGGTAGACATCGTCAACGGTCTCAAGTGATAGGATAGCCTCGCATAATTGATCGGTCAGACGATCCTTCCACTTTTCTGCCATATGGAATCCCTCCTAATAAATGCTTTAGCGTATTCTAGCACTGCTTGCTATTTTGGGCAAGCAGTCGCAAATGCGAGATAAACCTCTAGGCAATTTGTGCCGAGAGCTCACGAGGAATTGGGGTTGACTCGTTATCGGGCGATGCCTATAATGAGTTGCGCTGGCCGGGCTGGCGGAATTGGTAGACGCACGGGACTTAAAATCCTGTGGACGGGAGTCCGTGCGGGTTCGATTCCCGCGCCCGGCACCAAGAAAGGCAGGGTTATCGCGGGGTGGAGCAGTCAGGTAGCTCGTCGGGCTCATAACCCGAAGGTCGCAGGTTCAAATCCTGCCCCCGCAACCATTTCCAGGCGGTGTAGCTCAGTTGGCTAGAGCATGCGGTTCATACCCGCAGTGTCGGTGGTTCGATTCCACTCACCGCCACCATTTGCGGACTTTAAGGCCCCTGGCTTAAGCCGGGGGCAATTTTGTGCTTGGCGAAAGTCCGAAACCCTCCAACTTCGTTTACCGGGCCGTTGATGGCTCGCCGGGTTCGGGTCGAGCCCGCTCCGCAATAAATAGGTTATTATTAGTTGTCGGATCGATACATGAACTGAGGGAAAAACCCTATGTTCACACGGGGCCAGGATGTTCTTTAGAAGAGGTGATCGTCGTCATGATGAATGAACAGTTAGAAATAGGAAGCAGTTTCATCGAGCAGATCGTTCGACAAGACCTCGAATCGGGAAAGGTCGGCAAGGTGATAACACGATTTCCCCCGGAACCTAATGGTTATCTTCATATAGGGCATGCTAAATCCATATGCCTTAATTTTGGGATTGCCGAACAGTTTGGTGGCGAGTGTAACCTGAGGTTTGACGATACCAATCCGAGCAAGGAAGAGTCGGAGTACGTGGAATCTATAATTGAAGATGTGACCTGGCTCG
>JAAYIZ010000217.1 GCA_012523215.1 Thermovirga sp. | reverse complement strand
CAAAACTGAGGACGAGGAGGAAAGGACATGAGGCGCAAGGACAAGGAGATCACCGACGAAGCCCAGATCAGGGGGATCCTCGAAAGGGGCAAGGTCTGCCGGGTGGCCTTTTTCGACGAAGGCTATCCCTACATGGTACCCCTCTGCTTCGGCTTCGACGGCAAGGCCCTTTACTTTCATGGTTTCAACGGCGGTAAAAAGATGGAATGTCTTAGAAAAAATCCCAAGGTCTGCTTCGAGGTCGATGAGGACATCGAGGTCGTTCAAGATCCCGACCCCTGCGAGTGGACCATGAAATACAGGAGCGTCGTCGGTTTCGGGACGGCCACCATCCTGGAAGGGATGGAAGAAAAGAGGGCGGGGTTGAACCAAGTGGTAAGACAGTACGCCGGCCGGGAGCTTCCCTTTCCGGATCAGGCAATGGCGACAATCGCCGTGGTCAGGATAGGCATTGATTCCATGACGGGCCGCCGGAACGGGTACGTACTCTGAAAATCGGGAGCCGGCGATGCTCGGTCAGATTGTTACCTGGATAGTCTCCACCATAGGGAAAATGGGCTACACCGGCGTGGTAGCCCTAATGTTCTTGGAGTCGTCCTTTATCCCCTTCCCCAGCGAAGTGGTGGTCCCCCCTGCGGGTTACCTCGCGGCCCTGGGCCGGATGAACCTCTTTCTGGTCATCCTGGCCGGCATCGCCGGAAGCATCCTTGGTGCGATCTTCAACTACTGGATCTCCCTCACCTTCGGACGCCCTTTCTTCAAAAGATATGGCAAGTACTTCCTGGTCAGCGATAAGGCCCTGGACCGCGCCGACGAGTACTTCGCGAGGCACGGTCATGTAAGCACCTTCATCGGCAGGCTCCTTCCAGGCATACGACAACTCATATCCCTGCCGGCGGGGCTGACAAGAATGAACATTCCCCTCTTCCTTTTCTACACCTCCCTCGGGTCAGGCATCTGGGTGGTTATCCTCGCCTGCGTCGGATACTGGGTGGGCAACAACCAGGCCCTGGTACACCGGTACATGCACACCGCCTCCTACGTCCTCATCGCAGTCTGCGCGGCGCTGGCCTCCGGCTACGTGATCCATTGCAGGAGAAAGAGCCCGAAAAGCAAAACCACAAATCATAGAACATTGTAAAACGTAAACCTCCGAGGCGAAGGGAAGTGTTGATTGTCCTTCCCAGCCCGCCACGGGCAGGCGAGGAATCCTCGCTTTAACAAAGCGACACGAGATCTCCGATCTCGTGACTCATGGCCTTTGTGACTCGCGATTTTTAATAATTTGACGATACTTTTCATTCTATGTATACTCCATACACAGAAAGTAGCGCCTGTACCAACAGCAAAATTAAAGAATGTCCCCGGGTAACACCGCACAAATTATTCCAGCCGCCACTTCCCGGGGTTCAGGCGTTGAGTGAGCTCCCAGTCCGCGTCACCGAGGCCTGGCCTAGCTCCCGGCGGAGGCCTAAAAATGGAACGAGCCGGAAAGGGGGGAACGCGGTATGAAGGGCAAGACAATGCTATTGATGATCCTGGTGGCCCTCGTGGTCGTCGCCGCCCTGGTGATAATGAACAAGGGCAAGTCCGAGATCCCGCCCCCGCCAGAAGAGGCGGCCGTGGTGGAGATGGAAACGGCCGATTCCTAGAATACCCTTTGTGTCGGCGAACAAATTTTCATCTTTCTCTTACATTTTGCCGGCTGAGTCACAGGAGGATCTGCTGACCTCCATGCATGCGTTATGGCCGCCCGCTTTTTTCGCGGGCGGCCTTTTTTGCCTGTTCCAACGGAACATGGTACATTGTGCCAGTAAAAAACCCAACGTGAAGACTATCTAAAAAAGCGAGAGGCGGCAAGTCATGTCAATGAGAGATATTTTCCAGGGACCACCCTTCTGGGAGGGCGAACGCCGCGGGCGAATTCCTTCCCTGAAAGTCAAAAAAGGCGTCTGGATCATCCTGGGGGCGCTCCTGCTCCTGGTGGTGATCGTGCCGGCGACGGCCACCTTTTATACCGACCTGCTATGGTTCCGGGAAAGGGGACTCTCGCAGGTCTTCTGGACCAGGCTGCTCCCCCAGTGGGTGATGCTCGCCGCGGCGGCTGTCGCGGCTTTTGCGATCTTTTCCCTGAACTGGCTCAGGGCGCGCAGGTCCGCCATGAGGGAACTCGCCTTTTCATCCCTGCCCGGTGAGATCATCGACATACCCATGCGGGCCTCGGCCGTGGTGGTGGTGATCGTCGCGGCGGTCCTGGCCGTCATGAACGGCCTGGCCGTCCGTTCGGAATGGATGAAGGTGCTCCAGTTCCTGAACAGGACCCCCTTCGGGAAAAGCGACCCTGTCTTCGGCAGGGACGTAGCTTTTTACGTCTTCGATATCCCCTTCCTGTCGCTTTTCCAGGGCTGGCTCCTCAGCACCCTGGTCACAACCATCATGGGAGT
>JAAYIZ010000216.1 GCA_012523215.1 Thermovirga sp. | reverse complement strand
GTGAAGATTTCCCGGTCGTCGCCAGGGTTCCATCCCAGTAGCGCGAAGTAGTTGAAAAGTGCGTCGGGGTGATAGCCCATGTCACGGTACTCATAGACACTGGTGGCGCCCTGTCTTTTGGAAAATTTCTTTTTGTCCTTGCCGAGTATCATGGGCAGGTGGGCGAAGATTGGAATCTCCCAGCCCAGGGCCTGGTAGATCAGTATCTGCTTCGGCGTGTTCGAAATGTGGTCCTCGCCCCGGACCACGTGGGTTATCTCCATGGCGTGGTCATCCACGACGACGGCGTAGTTGTAGGTGGGGAAGCCGTCGCTTTTTATCAGGACGATGTCCTTCAGGGTGTCGCTGACCATCTCGATGTGCCCGTAGACGACATCGTCAAAGGCCACCTTCACGCCCCGAGGCACGGAGAAGATGATGGCCTCCCCATCGCGGTAGGCCAGGCCTGAATCCATCAATTCCAGGGCGTGCCGGAGGTAAATCTCCCTTCTCTCGGATTGCCTGTAGGGACCGTGAGCACCTCCCAGATCGGGGCCTTCGTCCCATTCGAGGCCGAGCCAGCTCAACCCCTGAAGTATGGTCCGCTCGTGCTCCTCGGTGGAGCGGATCAGATCCGTGTCCTCGATGCGCAGGATAAAGGCTCCCCCGCTGTGGCGGGCCCAGAGCCAGTTAAAGAGGGCCGTATGGGCCCCCCCGATGTGGAGTGCTCCCGTGGGGCTGGGAGCGAAACGTACCCTGATGGTCGATGTCATTTCTCGTTCATCCTTCCCTGATGGTATCCTATCCGGTAGCATTGGAGCCGAACAGCAGTATACCGCAAATAACCCGGACGAAGGGGATGGGGCAAATGCCGGAAAAGACGTTACTACTAGTGGATGGTCACGGGCTCGCCTTCAGGGCCTTCTTCGCCCTGCCGGAACTCAGCGCGCCCGACGGCACGCCGACCAACGCACTCCTGGGATACGCTAACATGCTTCTTCGGACCCTGGAGGACCTCAAACCAGACCTCGCCGCCGTCGTCTTCGATGCGCCGGGTCCCACCTTCCGGCACGAAGCCTTCGAGGCTTACAAGGAGGGGCGACAACCGACCCCGAAGGAGTTCAAGGTGCAGATGCCCCTCATCAAGGAGTTCTCCCGGGACTTGGGGATTCCCGTCGTGGAAAGGGCCGGCGTCGAGGCTGACGACGTCATCGCCTCGACGGCGCTCTCGGCCGTCGGAAAGGGTTACCGCGTCGTCATCCTGACGGCCGATAAGGACATACTCCAGGTTCTTGACGAAAACCTCCTGGTGATGCGCCCCATTCGGGGTGTCAGCGATTTCCGCCTTTGGGATCCCCAGGGCTTCCGCGATGACTACGGTTTCGCCCCCTCCGCTATGGCCGACTACCTCGCTATGGTAGGCGACAGCATCGACAATGTCCCAGGCATAAAGGGCGTGGGCGACAAGACCGCCAGGGCCCTGCTGGCGGAACATGGCTCCCTGGAGGCCATCTACGAGCATCTGGACGAGATGAAACCGGGCCTCCGGAAAAAACTGGAAGAGGGCAGGGAGAGGGCCTTCTCGAGCCGGGACCTCACCAGGCTTCGCCTCGACGAGCCCTTGGGAGAGGACGACCTCCAGCAAGGGCAGATAAAAAGGAAAGAACTGGCCGCTCTCTTAGATCGATATGCTATGAAAAACCTGGCCCAAAGGCTACTGGGGAACGCCGCCCACGCGGAAGAGCCTGCCCGGCCCAAGGCTCCGGCTCCAGCAGAACTACGCGGGGAATCACTGGAATCCCTGCTCGCCGAAACGGAACTGGCCCTCGGTTGGTCCGGCACGGGCGATTACCCCCAGAATTTTTCGATTCTTGAGCTATGTCTCGCCTCACCTGATGGCCGTTTCTGGAAGGGCGGAGCCGACGGTGCCGTCCTGGAAGAACTCGCACGGTGGGCTCAAAAAGGGCAGATTACCACCAGCGGCTACAAGGAGATCTGCGCCGCTGCACCGTCACTACTGGCGGATCCAGAAAGGGTCTGGGACGCGCACTTAGCCCACTATGCCCTTCACCCCGAGGTCAAGGACAGGGGCGACTTCGGACCTTCTCCGGAGCAGACCATGGCCCTGTGGGAGGTTCGGAAGCGACTCCAGCCCCAGGTTCGCACCCTGGGGCTGGACGGAGTGATAACGGATATCGACACCCCTCTTTGCCAGGTCCTGGCGTCCATGGAACGGCGCGGCGTCCGCGTTGACAAGGAGTTGCTGGTGACCCTCGAGGAAGAACTTGACCACCGCGCCGGCGAGATATCCTCGCGGATAGACGCCCTTGTCGGCGACCACGTGAACCTCAACTCCACGAAACAGGTGGCCTGGCTCCTCTTCGAGAAACTGGGTTATCCGCCCGTCAAGAAGATCAAGACGGGATTTTCCACCGACGTTTCTGTCCTGGAAGAATTGGCGACCCTCCCCCTGCAAGAGGACGAGGTCCCAAAAATGCTCCTGGAGTACCGGGAGATTGCCAAGGTCATTTCGGGCTTCATTCAGCCCCTTTTGCGCGAGACCGACCCGGTCACCGGCAGCGTCCACACGACCTTCGAGCACATCGTCACGGGGACGGGGAGACTCAGCAGCAGGGACCCCAACCTTCAGAACGTGCCGACCTTCGGCAACTGGGCCGGCAGGCTCCGCGAGGCCCTGAAGCCCCGCGGCGAGGGCAACCTGTTCCTTGCGGGGGACTACTCCCAGGTGGAACTGAGGATCTTGGCCCATATCTGCGGTGAGGAGCGACTCAAAGAGGCCTTTGCCCAGGGCCGCGACATCCACTCCGAGACGGCCTTTTGGTTATTTGGCGAAAGCGGCGAGATCACGCCGGAGCATCGGCGGATGGCCAAGGTGGTCAACTTCGGGCTTCTCTACGGCATGGGCGTCCATGGCCTCTCTCAGAGGATGGGCATAAGCCGCGAGGAGGCTGCCGCGGTGATAGAGCGATACTTTGCGGCCTTCCCCAAGGTCAAGGAGTACATGGAGAACTCCGCCCGGGATGCCAAAAAGCGGGGCTACACGAGGACCCTCTTTGGAAGGATACGTCCCCTGCCGGAGGTCTCTACCGTGGAGGGCAGAGGTCCCGGTGCACTGGAAAGAGTGGCCGTCAACACGCCGCTCCAGGGCAGCGCCGCCGACATAGCCAGGATGGCCATGGTGCGCTACCATCGCGCTGTCGCCAAGGCGGGTCTGGAAGCTCCTCTGGTGCTCCAGGTGCACGACTCGCTGGTGGTGGAATGCCCCCCTCGCCAGGAGGAGGCCGTGACAGCCCTTCTCAGGGATTCCATGGAAGGCGCTGCCAGCCTATCGGTGCCCCTGGCGGTCCACGTGAAGAGTGGCGCCACCTTCGAGGATATTTAAGGGAGAAAACCTTTGACAGGTCCGGAAGAGGAACGTATTATTGAACCCGCTGTGAAAAATCATCGGTATGCATGCCGTTTCAAGGCTTAAGGAGGAAGATAGGCCGTGATAATGCAGGCTCTCAGGACAAAGACCCGTGCGATAATGCTCGTCGTCGTCGTCGTCTTCGTGGTATCCCTTTTCGCGATGTACATAACGAGGGGTAGCGGTCCCTCGCAGCATCCCGGGGCCGAAAAGGACTTCGCCGTGGCCATCGTGGACGGTCAAAAGGTCATGGCTACCCAAGTCGTCGCCGGAGTAAGGGACTTCGTCCAGCAGACCGGCCAATCGGACCTGTCCCCTGAATCGATCGTGCTCATGCGCAACCAGGTCCTGCATAACATCGCCCTGGGGCACATGCTCGACAAGGAGGCGGTCCGACAGAACATCACCGCCTCCCGCGAGGATATAGAAGCCGCCGTCAAGCGGATCGAGAAACAGTTCCCGACCAAGGAAGCCTTCCAGCAGTACATGGAGAGCAACGGCATCAAGATGAAGGCTCTCCAGGAGCGCATCGGTTCCCAGTTGGCCCAGCAGATGGTCATCGAAGCCAACACCCCCGAGGTGGAAGTCACCGACGAGGAGGCCCGAAGCTTCTACGAGCAGACCAGGGATGTCTACTTCCACCATCCCGCAGGGTGCAACGTCCTGTTCGCCCGCTTCAGCGGCATCGACGAGGCCGAGGAGGCCAGGAAGACTCTCCAGGCCGGCGGTAAGTGGGACGATGTCATGAAGGGTTACGGCGAGGAGGGGGTTCTCCTGGAGTTCACCCCGTCGGGAGAACCCGCCTTCGTCGCTGAACAGGAGTTCGCCGAGGGGGACCTCAAGGAAATAGGCGACACGCCCCTTGGCAAGGTATCCAAGGCACTCACCTTGGGCGAGGACAACGTGGTCATCGTCCTCAGGGAGAAAAAAATCGAGGAGAAGGTAATCCCCTTCGAAGAAGCCAGCCGCGACGCGAAGGAAATGGTAGCTTACCAGAAGAAACGGTCAGGCCAGAGCGAGTACCTCCAGGGACTGCTGGCCCAGGCCCACATCCAGGTCCTGGCGCCGGAGTTCTTCGAAGCGCCGGCCCCTGAGGAGGCCGAAGGAGAAGAGCACCCCGGGGGGGGAGCCTCTCCTGCGGAGGAACAGGGCGAGACCGCCAGGGAATAACGCCCACGGTCTTCTTTGGTTCTTCAATTTAGGTTGACATTTTCCGGGAGCAGTGTATGATGCTTAGCAACGATCTGAGCGGTCGATAGGAGGCTTTTGTGGTTATGGCTGTTCCCCGTTTAAGACGAGCTAGACGAATAAGACCTGGTCTGCCTGCGTCGGATATCGCGAATTACGCGGTGATGACGGGGAAGAGTAGGTCGAGTGCTCGTCGACAGAGAGGGGATGCAAACAGCTGAAAGCGTTCCTCGTCGAGACCGACTGAATAGAGC
Organism: Thermovirga sp.; assembly: GCA_012523215.1. Lineage (NCBI taxonomy): Bacteria > Thermotogati > Synergistota > Synergistia > Synergistales > Thermovirgaceae > Thermovirga > Thermovirga sp. The sequence continues at coordinate 987 of JAAYIZ010000216.1, read as the reverse complement.
CCCCGAACCGGCTCCCGAAGAAAGCCCCTAGAAGGGCAAGTAGGGGGAAAACGGTTTTAAACCGTGAGAGTAGGCCTAAGAAGCCAAAAAGTTGGGTGGCACCGCGAGCAAAGCTCGCCCCTTCGCTAGAAGGGGCGAGCTTTTTTATTTTTAAAAAGGAGGAAATCAAGATGGATTACAAGGGAAAGGTAATTCTTGCTTACAGTGGCGGTCTTGATACGTCGGTGGCGATAAAGTGGTTGAGCGATCAGGGCTATGACGTGGTGACGCTGACGGCCGACGTGGGTCAGATCCTCGACATCGAGGAGGTCAAAGAGAAGGCACTCAAGGTAGGTGCCATCAATGCCTATGTGATGGATCTCAGGCAGGAATTCGTGGAAACCATGGTCTGGCCGGCGCTGAAAGCAAACGCTCTCTACCAGGGCAAGTATCCCCTGAATTCAGCCCTTTCCAGGCCTCTTATAGCAAAGTACCTTGTCTGGGTAGCCGGGATGGAAGGGGCCGTCGCCGTTGCCCACGGTTGCACCGGTAAGGGTCAGGATCAGGTCAGGATCGAGGTCTGTTCAAATGCCCTGGATCCCGATCTTAAAGTTATAGCCCCCGTGAGGGAATGGCATTTCTCCAGGGAAGCCGAGATCGATTACGCCAGGGAAAATGGCATCCCTGTCCCGGTCACGGCCGAAAGCCCTTACTCCATCGACGGAAACCTGTGGGGCAGGTCAATTGAATGCGGGCCGCTGGAGGATCCCTGGACGGAGCCTCCCAGCGATGCTTTTGCCCTTACGGTTGATCCCTGGGATGCGCCGGACGAACAAGAATACCTCGAAATCACTTTTAAAAAGGGTATTCCAGTGGCGATAAACGGCAACGAAATGGACGGCGTGGCCCTCATAGCTGAACTGAACAGGATCGCCGGAGCCCACGGGGTAGGCAGGATCGACATGATCGAAGACAGGTTGGTGGGATTCAAAAGCAGGGAGGTTTACG
>JAAYIZ010000215.1 GCA_012523215.1 Thermovirga sp. | reverse complement strand
GGTCCTGGACCATGGGAGTAGTCAGCTTGCCCTTTTCGGCCAGGAGGCGGATCGTATCCAGGTCCGAAGCTCTCGAAGGATCTTCCCTGGATAGGAAATGTTCCACCCAACACTGTATCTCCACGGCGAGGACCTTTGGATCCACTTTCCTGGTCTTCCCGATCCATTTGACGAATTCAAAAATCCCCGAGGGTACGGGCCGGCCATCGGAACCCGGCCGTTCACCTTCGCGAAACTGGAAAATCCTCAACCTGCTCCTCAGGGCGGGAATGAGCACGTCCTCTTCCAGTAAAAGGATCAGGGCACCCGTCGACGGAGTTTCTTCGGTTATCTTTAAAAGGCTGTTCGCCGCCGGGAGTGAGAGTCTATGGGCGGAATGGATCACGGCCACTCTCTTCCTGGAAGCGATGGGTTTCAACGAGAGTTCCTCCCAAAGCTTCCTGCAGTCCCTGATCCCGGGAGGTTCCCCGAGATTTCCGAAAAGGAGCAGGTCCGGATGTTCCGTCTTGCTCCAAGCACTGCAAGCGGGGCAGGTTCCGCAACCATTGCCGGAAAAGCACATAATCTTCCTGGCGCAAGACAGGGCAAAATCCCTATGAACCGATTGGGGCATGACCCCGGCAATGGGAAGTCGGGCCCCCGAAGATCCTACCCTGGAGGAAACCTCGTCGACAAAAGCGGTAAGATTATCCTTTACATTTGGCCCTGGGCTGTTCAATTCTTTATCCTTCTCCTTCTTGCCAAGGTATTTCACCGCCGCCTCTCTTTCTCTTCAATAGATCCATAATGGTTGATGCCACGGAATTGCTCAGAACTTCAGGATCCATGGTGCCATCCAGCTTTTTGAACCTTTCCGGGTCCTCATGTCCCATGGCTCCATAACCGATCCTGATGCGTTCAAGAAGCAATTTATCCTTCTCAAACCTGTCAGGATCACCCTTTCTGGTGACGATCCTTTCCATGGCTACTTTAACGGGGACGTCGAGCCAGAAGGTTACATCGGGCTTTGGGAAACCCGCACGAGCACTTATATCTTCCACGATCTTCCTTGGAAAATCCTTGCCGAATACCTGGTAGGCCAGGGTAGAGTCGGAGTACCTTTCGCAGAGAATTACCTTCCCCGATTCCAATCCTGGCCGTATGACCCTTTCCACGTGTTCGGTCCGATCGGCCAGGAAAAGAAGTGTCTCGGTAAGGACGTTCTTGAGGTCTCTCTCCAGGATGATCGCCCTCAGCGACTCTCCTCCATCCCAGCCGCCGGGCTCATAGGTCATGATCAACCGGTCCACGCCCAGTTCCTCTCCCAGTTCTCGAAAGACGAACCTGGCCAGTGTACTTTTCCCGGATCCGTCGATCCCCTCAAAGGTGATAAAGAGGCCTCCGGGGGGGTGCCCTTCATCAGAAACGATAGAATACCCCCACTGACCCGGTACCGCCGCCGCCTTTTTCCAGGTAACGATAGAAAACACCCCAGCTTTCATCGAAACGGAACCGTCCCTCCAGGGACCAGCTTCCGCCATTTTCGTTCCACCACTGGGCGGCGATGGAGAGGGGGCTCTGGATTCCGGCGGGGTGCAACAGGAGACCCGCCCCAGGATAACCCCGGACAGATCCTCCCCAGAACCCCCACCGGTCACCATAGAACCCCAGGCCCGCGGTGACCCTGGAATCGCCTCCGATATCATCGGCGCCGATCAGGAATCCCATCCTCCTGGAACGGCTTTTGACCCAGAGAGAAATATCTCCCATCAGGTCGCTCTCGTTCGAACCCGAAACTCCCCCGTAAAGGCCGACATTACCTTCGAAAGCGAGGTCCTCTATGTCGGAGATGATCCTGTTGGCTTTACCCACCATTTCCTTTACTTCCCGTATCCTTGAAGGTGCCGACGCCCTGTCGTCGAAGAGAGCTGCCTCGATCTTGCTTGAAAGCGTGTCGAGGCTTTCCGCCGCCTCTTTTATTCTTACGACCATCTGCCGGAGATCCTTCCCGGATGTTCCCCCTTCGTCAAATTGACTGACGACGCTTTTGAGGTTTTCCAGGAGCATGGAAAGGTTATCGAGGGACACCATGAGGGTATTCCTGTTCTCCTGGACCAGGGCATCGATATTATCCGTAAGCGCTGCCAGCGAATCTCCGGCTCTTTTAACCTGGTCGCGCGCTTCCCTGGAAAACTCCTGGAATTGGCCGGCGGCTTCGGATAATTTCGCCAGGAAAGAATTTATATTGGAAAAGGTGGACTGGACCCCGCCAAGGCTGGCCTTGATGTCCGACATTATTTCATCCAGAGACGGTGGGATAGTCCCGGAAACAGCGTCACCTTCGGTGATGTTCTCCAGGGAGGCTCCCCTCGTGACCTTGACTCGCGGTTCGCCCAAGAGTCCACCCGTATCGATGATAAAACGGCTGTCGAGAGGCACTACGACATGACTCCTTACATTTACCCTTATCAGCACCCCTTCCTTCAACAGCTCTATGCCGACGACCTTTCCCGATTCAACGCCCGAGACCAGGATGGGGGCTCCCGTATCCAGACCCATGGCATCGGGAAAGACAATACCGAAGGAATAGCCCTGTTGCCGGAAACGAGCCCCCCCGCTGACAAAGACCAAGGCTCCCAGAAAGACAATGGCCGAGAAGACCACAAGGCCGACTTTCATCTCCCTGTTCATTGCTTCCCGCCTCCTGTCCTTCCGACGGATATCATCCCTTCGGCGAAACTCTTCACCATGGGATGGTCGGACCTCTCCCACTCCCGGGGACTCCCCCGCCAGGTGATCTCGCCTTCATGCATCAGCAATAGTCTGTCCCCAATGCCCAGGGCGGAAACGATATCATGGGTTACCACGAGCACGGTGAAACCGAATTCATTGCATAGATCGACCACGAGTTGGTCGATATGGCGGGCCGTCACGGGATCAAGACCCGTCGTAGGTTCGTCGAGGAGCAGGAGGGACGGGCTATGTACGAGAGACCTGGCAATGGCGACCCTTTTTCTCATGCCTCCCGAAAGCATGGCTGGGTATTTGTCCCTGATATCACCGAGTTCCACGTGCTCGAGCATGCCCAGGACCATTTTGGCGATGGACTCAGGGTCCTCGATGCCCCTGCAGTATTTAAGGGGGAAAGCGATATTTTGTCCCACCGACAGGGAATCGAAAAGAGCCCCTCCCTGGAAGACCACTCCCAATTTCTTCCTGGTTTCGGCGAGCTCTTTCTCTTGTGTTTCGGGACCTATCTCCTTGCCCAGCAGTCCGATCCTGCCCTTGTCGGGCTTCAAAAGCCCGGAGGCCAATTTGAGGGCCGTGGTCTTTCCACATCCCGATGGTCCCATGAGACAAGTGATCTCTCCGGCGGAAAGGGTCATATCGATCCCCCGGATCACTTCCCTTCCGTCAAATGAAACCGACGCCTCCCGCATCTTCATGACCGGATCCACGGCCTCACCCCTTAATACCTCCAAAGAGCATGGAGGAGAGGACGTAATTGAAGACCAGTATAAGCATGTTACCCCAGACCACGGCCTTGGTGGTGGCTGTACCAACCCCCCGGGCGCCCTGACCTGCCATAAAACCCTGCCCACAGGCTGAGACTGCGATCAGAACACCGAAGACGGCAGCCTTCAGCAGCCCCCCGTAGATATCGGATGGAGCCAGAAGAGCCTCGACGGACCTTCTGAAAAGATGGGCGTTCACTCCGTGAGCGGCTACGTAGAGGAAACCCCCGGTGATGCCGATCACAAAGGAGAAAAGGGTGAGGACGGGCAGCATGATCAGGCCTGCCAACAACCTTGGCACACCGACGAAGACATGGGGATCCAGGCCAAAGGTCCTAAGGGCGTCGATCTGTTCCGTCACCTTCATGGAGCCGATCTCGGCGGCCATGGCTGCCCCAATCCTACCACTGACCACAAGACCGGTAAGTACGGGCGACATCTCCCTCACCATACTCAGGGCTATCACCCCGCCAATGTAGCCGGTGGCGCCGAAACGGACGAACTGGTCTAGGGTCTGCACCGCCAGAACCATCCCGGTAAAGGCGCTCGTGATGGAAACGACCAGAACGGAACCAACACCGACCCTTTCCAGTTGTTCGAAAAGGTCACCTTTGCTCCAGGTGCCCGTAAAGGTCCCGGCGAAAGCCCTGAGGCCGACGATAAAAAAGAAGCCCAAGGTGGAGAAAAGCTCTATGGCTTGCCTTCCGATCCAAGGAAGAAGGTTCAACATTCTACCTCCCTATTCCGGGACCACCCTGATCATTCTTCTCTGAAGACCGTCAACATAATAGTTGGAACGGTAGCTCTTGAAGGAACCTTCTTCGATACTCTCTTCTTTGACCTGGCTCCTCAATTTTTTCTGATTTTCCTCTGCCTCCGAGGATTCGGGGTCCTCCCCAGGCGGCCCGAAGCTTCTCACTTCGGCCACGACCTCGTCGTTGGTCTCCATAGCTGAGAATTCCCTCAGGAGTTCTTCGAGGCTCCGGATAGTCCTCCAACCCATGATGATCGAATCTTGGTCCGGTTCCTCTATCCCGCCACCACGAACTACCACTTCACAAGGACCCTTCGCGTCTCGGGGCGCCTTAAGGGTCAACTTTTGGATCACCGGTTCCTTCCTGAAGGGCCGGAGTGTAATCTCCACATCGAAGCTACCCCCCGGGGGGACAGTTTTGCTGGACAGGTTGACGTCCTCTATCAGGACGACCCTGGGTTCGGCCGTGGCCTCGATGTCGATTTGCACTCCGAAGGGGGCTACCTCGAAGAAGGGGTTGAGCGATACAGCGTTCACCAGGTCGGTGAACTCGGAGAAAAGGGTTTTGGACAAATCCGTGGATGAAAAGAACATGTTCGTCCTCTGCCAACCTTCGACGAGCCCCCCCCCCTCGATCTTAAAGGTGATCTTGGCACTCCCCTCCCCCACGCGCCCCCATACGTTATCCACGAGGCCAGTGACCATTTCGGGGATGACCTTGGTCATCATGAAGGGGTCGCAGGCGGTCTTGAACCTTTTGAAGGTCTCGGTCCCGGAATCAACATCCCGGAAATTGAGGGAAATGTCCATGACGGGGGCGAAACGACCGACCATACCCCCGATAGCCTGGGGCCTGTCCTGGGTGACAATCCCCACGATGGACGTGGGCGTTCCGATCTTGAAGGGTGTCTCCATGCTGGGCACGACCTGGTGGATCCAGGACCGGGCGAGGGGGTAGGCCACAGCTCCACGGTTTGTGAAGGGGTGGGCGAAGGCGAGGAAGCG
>JAAYIZ010000214.1 GCA_012523215.1 Thermovirga sp. | reverse complement strand
CGGATGGCCTTGGTGAGCCTCGATTTCTTTCGGGCAGCCGTGTTTCGGTGAATAACGCCTTTGACTACCGCCTTGTCCAGCGCCGACTGGGCGTCGTCGAACCTCTTCAGGGCAAGCTCGGCATCGTTGTTGTTTATCGCCTCCAGGACCTTCTTGGCGCTGGTCTTGCACCGGGTGGTCCAGTAGCGGTTGTAGATCCTGTTCCTTTCGGACGTCCGCACTCTTTTCCGGGCGGATCTCGTGTTAGCCATCGTGTCACCCCCTTTACAGCAGGCCACATTTTACCATGGCTGTTGCGTTATCCGCAACTAGCGGTGAATATTATACCCATGGATGGGACCAGCACATTCTATCACGAAACACTTGCGAGAGGGGGGCAACGGGTTGGAGATAGGGAAGGGACTTGTAGCGGCCATCGCGGTGGCGCCGGGCCTGGCGCTCCTGTGGTGGTTCTACAACAAGGACTACCTCGAACCGGAGCCGCTATCCCTGGTCTTCTCGGCCTTCCTGCGGGGGATGCTCTTCGTCTTCCCCGCTGGTTTCGTGGAGAAGATCATAAGCGGGCCCCTCGCCTTTTCACCCCTTTTGACCGCCTTCCTTGGGGTGGCCCTCGTCGAGGAGCACTGCAAGTGGATGGCGCTTAAAAGGTACATCCTTTCAAACGAATGCGACGAATGCTACGACGGCATAGTCTACGGGACCAGCGTGGCCCTTGGATTCGCCACCATGGAGAACCTCTTTTACGTGGTGGGTTCCATCAACCCCTGGGCGGTGGCGGGATGGAGGGCCCTGCTCTCGGTCCCCCTCCACGCCCTCTGTGGCCTCGCGATGGGCTACGAGGCGGCCCGGCAGAAGATGACCACCGGGCCCCCTTTCATCCTTTCCAGGATACTCCTTGTTCCCGTTGTCGCTCACGGGGCGTTCAACTACCTGTTGCTGACGAACAGCCTCGGCGGTTTTATGGCCGCCACCTGGATCGTGGCCGCCATGTGGATCGGCGGTTTCAGGATGATCCACAGGTCTCGCACCTGCTCATGATGGAGGCGCCTTGCCCTTGAGTAAACCTTCCATGAAGGACATATTTTCGGAAAAGGGCCTGCTCTCGCAGCGTTTCACCGGTTTTGAGCACCGGCCCCAGCAGGAGATCCTCGCCGAAAGGGTCATGAACTGCTTGGAAACCGGCGACGGGGGCGTCCTGCTGGCCGAGGCCCCCACCGGAACGGGCAAGACCCATGCGCTGCTGGTGCCGGCCCTGTATTGGTGTCTCGAGGAGGACCGCAAGGTCCTCTTCCTGACCTCGGGCATCCCCCTGCAGGAACAGATCGTCAAAAGGGACCTACCCGACCTGTGCGACTGCCTGGGCGTGAAGGACCTTTCCTTCGGGCTCATCAAGGGGAAGGCCAACTACCTCTGCAGGCTGAGGGGCAAGGAGATCGGCGAAAGGGAACTGCTGGCCCACCTGGAGCCGGACCTAGTCCTGGAGCTGGTCGCCTGGATGGAGAAGACCGAAACGGGCGACTTCTCCGAACTGGCCCTTCCCCCCGGTCACCCCGTCATATCCGCTCTTTCGGCCGCCTCCGAGGCGTGCAGGGGCAACGGCTGCCCCTTCAGGGAGAGCTGCTTCCTCCGCAGGGTCGTGCAGCAGGCCCAGGAATGGAACATCATCGTGGCCAATTACCACCTCTTTTTCTCCTACTCCGCCTCCACCGGCAGGGGATTTCCTGTGCCCTACGACGCTATCCTCTGTGACGAGGCCCATCGTCTCACCGAGGCGGCCCGGTCCGCCGCAGCCATGAGGGCCACGGGGGAGGAGTGGGCCAGGACCATGGACTTCGCGAAAACCCGGGTCTTCCCCAGGATGGACTGGATCTCCGACCACGACCGCCAAGGGCTGATCCTCCTCGCCGACGAGGTGAAAAAAGAGTCGGAGAGGCTCTTCCACCGGTGGAAGAAGGAGGTCCCCCAGGGCGAGATATTCACCGACGAGTCGGCTCCCCCCGACAACCCCGGCACCCTCCTCGGCCTCGCCGAGGAAATACTCAAGGCAGCGGGGACGCCGCCCGAGAAAAACGGCGCCGACGACAGGGAATCGGTGGCCCTTCTTCACCAGTGGAGGGACAGCGTGGGGACTATCTCCCATACCACCGGCTGGTGCGCCAGGGTGGACCGTTACCCCCTGTGGGCCTACTGGTGGGACGGCCGGGGCATAAACAGCTCGCCCACCTTCTGCGGCGACCTTATCGGCGATTGGTTCTTCGCCAGGCCCCTGGAGGCCCTCGTGGCCGTATCGGCGACCATGGCCATCGGCGACGACTTCTCCTTCTGGGAGCAGGAGACAGGGCTGGAATCCACCGAGAGGCTCGTCCTCGACTCTCCCTTCGACCTGGAAGAGCAGATGACCATCTGGG
>JAAYIZ010000213.1 GCA_012523215.1 Thermovirga sp. | reverse complement strand
GAGTCGACCACGAGGAGCGTCTCCGTAGGCGAGAGAGCCTCTCCAAGGAAGGCCAGCTCCTCCATGAGTTGCTCATCGATATCGAGACGGCCGGCGGTGTCGAAAAGAATAACATCGTAAAGCCTCCCGGCCGCGTACTCCATTGCCCCCCGGGCAAGTTTTATTACGTCGGCTTCACCCTCGGAGGGACCGAAGAATCCTACCCCGGCCTGGCCGGCCAATATCCTCAGCTGTTCCGCCGCTGCAGGTCTCCTAAGGTCGCAGGCGACTACAAGGGGCTTGTGTCCGTCGGAGATCTTCATCGCTATCTTAACGCAGGTCGTCGTCTTGCCCGACCCCTGGAGACCGGCCAAAATGTACTTGGTTGGGGGCTTCGGGGAGAAGGAAAGCGATTGCCGCCCCGATCCCATCAGCGCCGCCATCTCCTCGTAGACGATGCCGATTACCTGCTGGGCAGGGGTGATCGAGTCGAGGACATCCTTCCCGACAGCCCGTCCGCGGATTCTTTCCACGAGGTCCTTCACGACGCGGAAGTTTACATCGCCCTCCAAGAGGGCTCTTCTGACATCCCTCATGGCGGTGGAGATATCTTCTTCCGTCAGTTTTCCCCTGCTCCTAAGGCCTTTAAAAACGGATTCAAGGCGTTCCCTGAGAGAATCGAACATGAACCGGATCAGTCCTCCCGTTCTTCTGGGGCCAGGATGGCCGCCAATTCATCAGCGGCTTCGGGCGGAATCCGCGACGAATAAACCCGGAGCCACCCCCGAAGTTGTTCCTGGCGCCCTTCCCACGCGGCCTCTTTCGTCGAAAAACCGAGCAACTCCTCCATTACGAGAAGGCGGTCCTTCGACCTCTGCACGAGGTCATGGGCGCCCTGCCGGGTGACCTCGAGTCTTTCAGCGACTTCCGAAAGCGACCAATCTTCCATGACATGAAGTCGGAAGGCCTCTCTCTGCTTATCCGTCAGGATAGCTCCATAAATATCGAAAAGGTGGGAGAACATCACCCTTTGCTCCACCGGATCGTTCAAGAGGGCACCTCCCCATGGGCACGAGAAATGATTATAGAAAGCCTCTCCCAGCCTGTCAAGTATAAACTCTTGACAGATATTTTGCGCAGGCCCAAAAGCGAACGAAATTGCCGGGAATCATTACCCCGGCAATGAATGGTTTTATTTCCACTGTCTTATTTCCAGGACTTTGTTTAAGGATCTTCCGAAGGCAATTCGCAAGGGAAACACCGTCAATAGCAAGGGCGACGAACTGTGAAGGCCAACGGGATGGACGACTCGCAACTTACTGCCTAATGCCCATGTTGATGCTCTCCGAAGGCCTTATCCTCGACCTGCTGAAGAAGGCTCCACAACATTGCCAAATCCTTCCTCCTGGAATCGATCAGGTGACCCAGGACGTGGCGGACCTCATCATCCTCGATGATATGATGCCTCGCGGCTAGTTCCGTCAGGGCGTCGAGCTCCTGGGATAAGGACTCTCTCAGGAGTTCCGCTATCGAAAGAGGGTCATCGGTGTGGCCGTGTCCCCCACCCTGGTCGGGTGTGATTACTCTGCACATGGTCATACCTCCTTTATCTTGGACTCGAAGAATAACACTTTCCGAGTATTATGTCATACGCCTGCTAAAAAGTCGCCCCGATTTTTCCACCGGGCTTTCCGGCGTTCTGATAAAATGAAGACCGCCCGTTGAAAATTCTGAAGGACAATGAATGCTGAAAGGGGTAATGCCTATGAACTCGGCCCAGGAGAAGAACCTCGAGGTAAGAAGGATCTACAATGAGCATCTCGGCAGCAGCGTGGTGAAGGCCCTGGAGGCCAACGGGTTCAAGGCGGGTTATGCGCCGACCTCCGAAGAAGCCGTCAAAAAGGTGCTGGAACTTGTTCCCGAGGGGTCGGTCGTAGGGGTCCCCGGGTCATCCACCATCCGCGAGTTGGGGTTGTTCGAGACTCTCCAGGCAAGGGGATGCAAGATATTCGAACATTGGGATCCGTCGCTGGCGCCGGAAGACAAGTCCCAGAGGCTGGAGGATGAGATCACCAGTGACATCTTCCTCTCCAGCTCCAACGGCGTCACCCTGAACGGGAAACTGGTGAACATCGACGGAACGGGCAACCGCGTGGCTGCCATGGCCTGGGCGAGGAACCGGATAATATTCGTGGTAGGCATCAACAAGGTCAGCCGCGATGTCGAAGCCGCCCTGCAAAGGATCAGGGACGTGGCCACGCCGCTCAACGCGATCAGCAAGGGT
>JAAYIZ010000212.1 GCA_012523215.1 Thermovirga sp. | reverse complement strand
GTCTCTTCATGGCGGAGGTTGCCGTAGATGTCGAAACGGGCAAGGTCGCCGTGGAAAGGTTCACCCTGGTCAGCGACGTGGGCAAGATAAACAACTTTGATGTCGTCGAGGGGCAGCAGTATGGAGGTATAGCCCAGGGTATAGGGCTGGCCCTTACGGAGGACTTCGGCGACCCGGCAAAATATACCAACCTGGTCACCTGCGGGTTCCCCTACATGAAGGATATACCCGATGACATCAGGCTTATCCACATGGAAACACCCCGGGAGTTCGGACCCTTCGGAGCCTCGGGGACCGGTGAGATGCCTCTTTCCGCACCCCACTCGGCGATTATGAACGGTATCGCCCGGGCATGCGGCGCGAGGATATTCCAGATCCCCGCCCTCCCCGAGAGAGTGCTGCAGGGAATGAAAAAGAAGGCCTGACCGGGCGGTTGCGCCGACCGGGAGACCCGAGGGAGCCGGGTAGGGCAAGGGATTGGAGGTGAGACAACGGAATGGGGACGGTATATACCGGGAAAATTGAGGATCTGGAACTCTTCGATGCCTCCTCGCTCGCTCCGGAGGTTACCAAGCGGGTTATATACGGCCCGGGACGCTTCTGGGATGACTTCACCCTGCGCCATTTCTCCCTGCCTCCGGGGACGGTCATCCCCGATCATGAACATCATTGGCCTCACTGGATGATCGGTTTGAGCGGCACGGGCTTTGTGACCATCGAAGGTAAGCGATGGGAGATCCCTCCCCTGGGTTGGGCCCATGTGCCAGGCGGGCTGGTCCACGGCTACGAAAACCCCGGCCCGGAACCTTTCGTCTTCCTCTGCATCGTGCCGACCGAAGGCGACCCCCATATGAAGCTGAAGCGCTTCCGGATGGAACGGGCCAGGAAGAAGGGATCACCGGTTCAGTCCAGGAAGTAATGTTGTTTGTTGTTTCATCGTTGCCGTCCGTTCCCCGGACGGCAACTTTCCGGTCTAAGGATGCAATAGTGTTGCATTTGGAGGGAAGCGATGAAGAAGGAAGAAGTTATTCTGTCCGGTCATGACATTCGCGCTACTCCGGCAAGAAGGGCCGTGCTGGCCGTCCTGTTGAAGGAAAGGCGCCCCCTCTCTTACCGGGAAGTGGCCGCAAGGCTTCCGGGAGACCTGGACCGCGTCACCTTGTATCGGACCCTGGGGCTGCTCCTGGAAAAGGGCATAGTGCACAGGGTATTGGACATGAAGGGGACATGGAGGTTCTGCGCCCATGATCACAACCAACCAGGGTGTCCCGGCGACCATCCTCATTTTGCCTGCCGGGCCTGTGGGAAGATGGAGTGCCTGGCTGAAATCCCCCTTCCTTTTATAGAGGTGGAAGCTGGAACGGTCGTGGAGGGGAAGCATATGGTCATCTATGGTTTCTGCCGATCCTGTGCCGAGAAAAAGGCCCCAAAAAAGGAGGTAGATCGTCAATGACGATTTTATCCATATTTATTTCCAGGAAATGGGTGGGACGTTTCGCGTTGATGCTTTCCTTGCTGGTCATCGCTGGTAGATCCCAAGCCGAGGTCTTCGCCGCCGCAGCCAGCCTTCAGCCGGTTATGGAGAAGGTTGCCGAAGAGTTCGAGAGGGAGAAGGGTATCGCCATGGACGGCGTGTTCGGAGCTTCGGGGCAGCTCGCAAGGCAGATAGAGATGGGGGCGCCCTACGACTTTTTCCTGAGCGCTGATGAGAAGTGGGCCAGGTACCTGGAGGAGAAGGACAAACTCGAGGGAGTGCAGGCAGTAGTCGAGTGTCCCCTGGTGCTTTGGTGGTCTTCCGGTGAAGCCCCTTCCCTGGACCTCGTCAAGGACGAAAAGATCAGGGTGGCCATAGCGGATCCCCAGGTAGCGCCTTACGGAGCCCTGGCCAAGAAATACCTCGAACAGATCGGCGATTACGAGGCTCTTGAAAAGAATGGACGGCTTATTATCGCCGGCGATGTGCTCAAAGCGGGTCTTGCCGCCAGCAGCGGAGGGGCCGACGCGGCCTATATCCCCTTGAGCATCGCGATAAAGCTCGAGGGGTCGTGGGCAAAAGTGCCGATGCC
>JAAYIZ010000211.1 GCA_012523215.1 Thermovirga sp. | reverse complement strand
TCCACTCCGTCAACGAACGGCTCAACTCCTGGATGTTGGACCGGAAGGGCAAAGAACTCTCCAGGACCAACCGGGGAGTGGTCGGGGGAGCAATGGCCCTTATTGGCCTGGGCGTGGCATCCTTCGGGCTGATCGGTCTCATCGCCAAGGGTTATGGAACCATCAGCTGGGCCTTCTTCCTGTTCCACGGCGTGGCCCTCTTCACGATAGGCCTGTACAAGATGAGCAAAAAGAACGCCCGGACCCCTGCCTGAAATCCGTGGTGATGACGGGGTCTCCAGGTATATCGGAGTCAAACCGCAAGAGTTGTCGGGAAACGGCTCGGTATTTCGTCCGAGCCGTTTTTCGTTGAAGCTTCGCTCCTCGCCATGCCTTTTTTCACCGTCCGGCCACATGAGGCAACTCGACCCTTGACAAGACAGAATCATTGGTATAGGCTTCCCAAAACATCATTTTTCACAATGAACAACTTGTGAGGGAGGGAACACCATGAGGAAAGGAAATGGCTATCTAGGCCGCATGTTTGACATGCCTATTATCCTTTCCGCCTTGGGGTTCCCCTCCTGGCGCGGTTGAGCCGTACTCTTCCGCAACGAACCGGGATAAAGGGACCCCTTTAAAGGGGTCCCTTTCTTTTTTCAAGGAGGTGATTGCCAGGAAAAAATTGAGGCAGGGCAGACCTGAGGGAACTAATGGTACACCGTCCTCTATCGAGAGGAGACTGACGGTCGGGAAAAAGGAGGGAGCCCTTTTGGAAAAGCAGGAGTACTACAGCAGGGATTATGATTTTGACGAGATCGAAGTGGACGCGAGATTCATCCAATGCCAGAAGGAAATGATCATATCCTTTTCCACCTGGTTGGCCTTTACCTTTGTGTCGATCCTAGTGGCATACGGGCTGGGGAAAGGTCCTGTAGAAAAATACAAGTATATCCTGGGCCTTCCGCAATGGTGGTTTGGTGCAATAGTCGTCTCTGTAATTTTTACATTCATTGTCATTTTCCTTTCCCTTTTTGTTTTCCAAGATATGGAACTGTCTGATATCGGCGGGACTGGCGAAAAGGGGAAAAGTTAAAAATTTTTAAATGAGAAGAGGTGACTCGATATGGAATGGGAGATTTCTTCAGCGACCCGTACGGTGATCCTCGTTACTTTCATTATTTATTCCCTTGCCCTTCTTGTCGTCGGTTTCTACTCCAAGCGACGGATGGACAAAACCGCGTTAGATAAATTCGTAGAAGAATTCTACACTGGCGGTCGGGGCATGGGGTCCCTTGTTATTGCGCTTATGATTGCTGCAGGCCTTTGTAGCGCAGGAACTTTTCTTGGAGGCCCCGGTCTTGGGTATAGTGTAGGGCTGGCATGGGTACTGGTATTGTTGGCCCAGAATTTTATGAATTTTTATATCCTGGGTGAGATAGGGAAAAAAGTCGGCATCGTGGCCCGCCGGATAAACGGCCAGTCCTACATTGATCTTTTCGTATATAGATACAACCACAACAAAATAGTGGGATTCATTGGCGTTGTCGGCATTGTAATCTTTATGGGCAGCTATGTAGTGGCACAGTTCGTCGGTGGCGCACGCCTTTTTGAAACAATGACGGGACAGCCCTACTGGCTTGGACTCACGATTTTCGCTCTTGTGGTGCTCTTCTACGCTGCTTTCGGGGGAATCCGCGGTGTATCGGCAGCGATCGTAATCCAGGGACTGGTGATGACGGCGGCTGTGCTTGCACTTTTCATTGGAGGGCTCCGGTTCCTTGTCCCCCTGGAATCATCGGTGAAAAGCATCGCGGAAATGAATCCCGCACTGATAACCCCCTGGACATGGACACCCCGTTTTCAATTCTCCATGTGGATAGTTTTTGGTCTTGTAATGATCGGCATGCCGCATGGTGCAATGGGATGTCTCGTTTACAAGGACACAAAAGCTATGCATCGAGCCATCGTGATCGGCACCATTTTTGTCGTCCTCTGGACTTTCGCGTTGGTTTGGATGGGACATATGACGAAGGCCGTCTTCCCGAACCTGGCGGTACCGGATCACGCCATTCCCACCCTTGCCATGAGGGTTTTGCCGCCCTGGCTGGCGGGGATTACCCTCGCCGGCGTGGCTGGCGCGATACAGTCGACCATCGGGGCAATGGTCATCGTCATCAGTTCGACCCTAGTCAAGGATGCCTACCAGGCCTTTATCAACCCCGACGCGGAACCGGCGAAACTGAAGAAAGTCACGACATGGTCCACTGCGATAATCTGTATCGTGATTTTCCTCGGAGCCCTGTTTCCTCCGCCTGCGCTTGAATGGATCGTGGTCTTCGCGGTAGGGGGATTGGCATCGGCCTTCTTCTGGCCGCTCATCCTCGGACTGTACTGGATGAGGGCAAACGAGCACGGAGCCGCAGCCGGAATGGCGGGAGGTATGGCAACCTATATCATCGGCGCCGGGAAATACCATCCAATAAGTTTCGGAATGAACGCTATCGTGGTTTCACTGGTTGTTTCTTTCGTCCTGACCGTAGGCATCAGTCTCATGACCCCCAAAACGCCGAAAGGTATCATCCTGACCTGGTTCGGTAAAGAATATCCGAAAAAGATACCGGCATGATCGGGCTGTTGAACGCTAAGCCACGTTGGAGCCTTTTAAGGAGGAAAGTCGCCCATGTTTGATTTGTTGGTAAGAGATGCGAGGTTGTATGATGGATGTGGCGGTCCCTGGTACAAGGGCGATCTTGCCGTCAAAGACGGCAAGATCGCCAAGATTGGGAAAATCAGGAATGCCGATGCCCCCATTGTGATCAACGCCGAGGGGAAGGCACTTTCACCTGGCTTCATTGACGCCCATACCCATCTCGATTTTGTCTGCTCTTCGATCAACGATACGGCAAGCAAGGTAACCCAAGGTGTCACCACCGAGATCGCCGGTAACTGCGGACTTTCACTCATACCAGTCAGACCTGAGACTATCGAAGAGCTGAAGCAGTACCTGGCGCCCTTTATTCCCAGTGACGTAAACTTGTCCTGGAAATGGAGATCCCTGGAAAACTGGTTCGACCGCGTCGATGAAAAGGGCAACTCCACTAACGTGGCATCCCTTGTGGGACACGGGACCCTTCGCATCTACGCTATGGGTTTCGACGACAGGAAGCCAAGCGGGCAAGAGATGACCGAGATGAAGAAAGCCCTGGCTCAATCGATGGAAGAAGGCGCTTTGGGGCTTTCAACGGGGCTCATCTATCCTCCTGGTTGTTATTCGGATACGGATGAACTCTCTGAATTGTGTGAAGTAGTTGCGGAATATGGCGGACTTTACGTGACCCATATGCGTAATGAGGGACCCGAGATGCTACAGTCCGTCGAAGAAGCCCTGGAAATCGGGAGAAGAAGCGGCTGCCCGGTGCATATTTCCCATCACAAGTCATCGGGGAGGCAGAATTTCGGACTGGTGTCCCAGTCGCTGCGCATGCTTGAAGACGCACGGACAGAGGGTATTGACGTTACTTGCGATGTCTATCCTTACACGGCAGGATCAACACTTATAAGTAGCCTTCTTCCCAAATGGGTCCATGAGGGGGGCGTCAGGCGCATGCTTGAACGCCTGAAGGACCTCGCATCCAGGCAAAGGATCGTCGATGAACTGAACCGGGTCATCCCTGGCTGGGAAAATTTGGTAAAAGGGTGCGGCTGGGATAATATTATGATCAGTTCCTGTGAAAATGAGCCAACCCTCGAAGGGAAAACCATCACTGAAATAGCTTCCGAAAGGAGATCTTCACCGGAGGATACCCTGCTCGACATGATCCTGGAAACTGAAGGAAAAGCTACCATAGCGCTTTTCATGATGGATGAAAAGGATTGTTCAACGGTCCTTGTCCATCCGCTCTCCATGGTAGGCTCCGACGGTTTCGCTAGCTCCTTCACCGGAGTTTTGTCCAAGGGCAAACCTCACCCGCGCTCTTTTGGAACCTTCCCCCGCGTTCTGGGAAAATATGTGAGGGAAGACGATCTCATGACCCTGGAAAGAGCCCTGTGGAAAATGACAGGTTTTCCGGCGCAGCGCTTCGGCTTGAAGGACCGCGGTTTCCTGAAGGAAGGGATGGCTGCCGATCTGGTTGTCTTCGACCCTCTCGTGATTATCGACAATGCAACTTACAAGGAGCCGCGTCAACAGGCCGATGGGATCGATTACGTGATTCTAGGCGGGGAAATTGTCGTGGACCACAAAGAATATAACGGGAAAACACCCGGGAAATCCCTGAGGTGATATCTTTACGCTCCTGCTTATGACTTTACCGGGTTCCCGCCGCTCCTATTGACAAAGGGGCCATGTCGGTATAGAGTGCGCTGAACGCTTCAATTTTCATAATGTACCTTTTGTGAAGGAGGGGGAGCCCCATGCGGATGGAGAATGGCTTTTTCGGTCGACTTATTAGCATAATTATTCTCCTTTCCGCCTTGGGGTTCCCCTCCTGGCGCGGTTGAGCCGTACTCTTCCGCAACGAACCGGGATAAAGGGACCCCTTTAAAGGGGTCCCTTTCTTTTTTCGAGGAGGTGATGCCGGAAGGCGATGAAAGAGTCCGTAAGCGGAAAGGGCCGTCCTGAAACGGGACGGGTGGAAAGATTGGACACAGGAGGTGTCGAACGTAATGAGCGATCAAGTTGCGGATCGGGGTTTTTTCAGCAGGATGATGGGTTCTTCCTTTTACAAGAAATTCATACTTCCCGGCCTTA
>JAAYIZ010000210.1 GCA_012523215.1 Thermovirga sp. | reverse complement strand
GGGCTGAACCTTTGGGCCACCGTTTGGACGAGGAAGGGAATCACGGTGACGAGGATTACGACATAGAGAAGTCCCCACAAAGCCCTGGAGTCGATGGACCCGATAGAGGGGACCGGCTCGAAGACCAAGGCGGTGGCGAGAAAAAATACCCCTGTCGAGGTCAGCTGGATAACCGTCAGGGCCACGGGATCCATCCTCCGGCTGAGGTTTCCCACGCCAAGGACATGAAGGGCTATGCCGAAGGCCAGGAGGAGGGACAGGAAATCCCCGAAGTTGAAAGTCATCCCCGGGGTGAAGGCCATGACCAGCAATCCCGCCGTCGCTATGAAGGCCCCGGCCGTGGCCACCCAGGAGGGCCATCTCCCGTAGAAGAGGGCGAACAGGAAAGGCACCATGACCACGTTGGAGGCGGAAATAAAGGACTGCTTCCCAGCCGTGGAAAAGACCAACCCCCAGATATGGGCCGCAAAGGATAAAAATAAGAGAAAACCCAGGGCCAAGCCCAAGAATAAATCCTTTCTCCCCAGGTACCTTAGACGGTTTCTGAAAAGCAGGAAAAGGATCAGCGAACTCAGCATGAACCTTATGGCCATGAGCCACAGGGGCGAAAAGAAACCCAGGAGCCAGCTGGTCACACCGAAGCCCGACCCCCAGAATATGGCGATGATGAACATGGCAGCATCGGCCAGGAGGATCCTTTTCCTCTCGTCCAAAGGGTGCACCGACCTTTCGATTACGTTGCGCATACAGCATACCACCAGGCCTACGGTTGTGTACAAAGATGGATATGATATTATCTTCGGACAGAACCATCTCCTCGAAGAGTGGGGGTTCCCCGATGCGCAACCTCAAGCCGGCATCAGCCATGTTCCTCATCGTGCTTCTCCTCGCCTGCCCGGCCTTAGCCGGACCGGGCTACCAGTTCAATGGGAAGATAGACGGTACCTCAAGGGGTGCACTTCTCTTCAGAGCTTTCGCTCAAGGTCTGAAACCCGAGTCGATGGAGATGATCCTCGACGAAGAACCCGACGAGACCGGACGGGTCCGCCGGCTCTTCCTGGACCTTCTCGGGTGCGAACTGGGCGGCGTGAGGATCGAACACCTCGAGATCGAAGCCCTCGACACCCACTTCACCGACCCCCAAGGCTGGGAATGCCCCGGGCCGGACGTGGTGGACATGCTCTCCGTCAATGCCCGGGCGACCATCCTGGAAAGCGATGTCAACAGGGCCATATCCGATGCCGCTTTCGGCGACGACGACGGGAACTGGCATGATCTCTCCCTCGACTTCAGCAAGAGGGGCATTTACGCCAAGGGATACTACACGATCCGATTCCTCTTCACGCTGGATATCCTCATTGAAATTGAAGGCCGGTTCGGTATCGTGGGGGGAAAGCAGGTCTGGCTCGAGGACTATACGTTGAAGGTCAACAGGGTGGACCTGCCCGAAGCGCTCACCGACAGGGCCGTAAGCCAGATACAGCCCATCATCGATCTCGAGGGGTTCATCTT